>QIGM01000142.1 GCA_003230795.1 bacterium | reverse complement strand
TTTAGATAAAGTACAGTCGGTAGCAAAAGGAGACTGCAGGACTCTGCTCAGGAGCGGAATCGTTTTTATTCAGGTGTACGGGCGATTGGGGTTTGGGTGTGTCTCGTAGGGAACAGGTGCGCAAGTCACCTGGCCCGGAGAGATACACCCAAACCCCAATCGCTAATATCCATACCTTTTAGTGAAGCACCTTTCCGTTACTCAAACGGATTTTCATCTGTGGGACTGTTTTTCAACAGTCCCTTGTGGTTGGTCCGTCATATTAGTCATCCATATATTAGTCATCCATATAGTCATCACAAGACGATGGGAAAGCCCGATCAGGGCTTTTCCATCGTAATGGCAATGCTTTAGACCCAAGCAACGACCATTTTGTAACCCAAAGGAGGTAACTTTTTTATCTCTGACGACTATATTGCTACATTCGGCTTATTTCTGAGTCATACCTTGCTTAAATAGCGTAGGTCTGCTAGTCTCCGCGAACCTGAACGAGAAGCCTGTTACGGAGGTGTTTTCGTTCCCCCGAAAACATACCAACGTATTCGCTGACACGAGCCACCAGACTTGACGGCGATCTATAAGGAAATTCATGGCTTCTTCATTTGCAGATCTCAATCTGATCGATCCTATTGCGCAAGCGCTTAGGAAAGAAAATTACAGCACTCCAACTCCAATTCAAGCACAAGCGATTCCTCTGCTTCTCGATGGGCACGACCTTCTTGGTTGCGCGCAAACAGGAACCGGAAAAACTGCAGCCTTTACCTTACCAATTCTTCAAAAGCTTCATGAGACTGGTCACCGAGCGTCCTCGAAACAAGTACGTTCGCTGATACTTACTCCGACGAGAGAACTTGCCGTGCAGATTGGTAATAGTGTGAAAACTTACGGACGATTTCTGGATTTACGTCACACCGTTGTTTACGGCGGCGTGGGTTATGTTCCGCAAATCCGAGCCTTGTCTCAGGGCGTAGACGTCTTGGTCGCAACGCCTGGGCGTTTGATGGATCTTCTAAACCAGAAGTATCTACGACTCGATCAAGCAGAGATTCTTGTTCTCGACGAGGCAGATCGTATGCTTGATATGGGCTTCGTAAAGGACGTGCGCAAGATTTTGCCTCTATTGCCTAAGAAGCGACAGACGCTGCTTTTCTCAGCGACTATGCCGAAAGAGGTCGCGCATCTTGCTGATAGCGTGCTCAAGGATCCGAAGAAGATTCAAGTAAATACAGCTTGTGCTACTGCAGACAAAGTTGACGATCAGGTCCTCTTTGTTGCACGCGATAAGAAAGGCTCTCTACTTCTTGAAGTGCTACGCAAAGACGAAGTGCAACGCACTATCGTTTTTACCCGCACCAAGCACCGAGCAGACCGCATTTCTCGCCAGCTAAACAGAGAACGAATTCGCTGCGAAGCCATTCATGGAGACAAATCTCAGAATGCTCGCCAGAAGGCACTAAAAGGGTTTACCACTGGAAAGGTCAAGGTCCTTGTCGCTACCGACATTGTTTCTCGCGGAATTGATGTGCAGGGTGTTTCTCACGTAATTAATTATGAGCTTCCGAATGAGCCAGAAAGTTACGTTCACCGAATCGGTCGGACAGCTCGTGCGGGAACAGAGGGTGTTGCAATATCTTTCTGCGATCACGATGAAGCCGAGTATCTAGTAGGAATTGAGAAGCTACTAAAGCGAAAAGTAAGAGTTTGCGATGATCACGAGCATCACGCCGCAGATATCGCTAAGAGGATAGCGGAAGGACCGAAGCGAAAATCATCAAACACCAAGAAACGTCGTCCAGCTGGTCGATCCTCAGGTGGTCGTTCGGCAGGTGGTCGTGGTGGTCGTTCGGCAGGTGGTCGTTCTGAAGGCGGGCGCTCAGAAGGTCGTCGTTCCGAAGGCGGTCGTGCCGAAGAAGGTCGTGCCGAAGGCGGTCGCTCATCATCGCAAGGTAAGCCATCCCAACGCAGAAATGCTCAGGGAGCTTCTGGGCAGGGAGCTTCTGGGTTGGGAGCTTCGGAGCAGAGAGGCAACTCCAAATCTTCCGCCGGTAAAGCACCTTCTTCAAGGCCAGCATCTTCAAAGAAACGTGGAGCACCAGGTCAGAAGCAAGGAGTAGTTGGTAACCGTCGTGGGGCAAGTTCCAGAAAGCCTAGAAGCCAGGGAGCTCAAGGTCATCGAGGTCGAAGAGGCGGTAGGTCTGCGGCGGCGGCAAACGCCTAGCGAAGAAATACGCGACTCGCTTTTTTTGCGATTCCAAAACCCCGAGAGTTTGTTCGAAGAGAGCAAGCCTCGGGGTTTTTTAATGCATACTCGCTTTTAGCTCTTTGCGTTGTCGAGGACTTAGGTGTGTAAGTGCTCGCTCGTAGTCACTACGCACAAAAGCGTTCAGTTTCGTCGATTGATGTCGATTACTAGAAATCTTCGCTAAAGGCGTCCCTTGAAGTTGCCTCTTTTGATCAGAGGCTGGTGCTTTGCGGTACGCGGATTTCTCGTAAAGACCCAGCGGTACGTTTGACTGAAACTTCTTTGATCCTTCCGGAAGGAACGCTTTGTCGGCTATTTGCTGTTTCGTAGACTCTCGAAGGAGGGCGGTGAGAGGAAGCTGAGCGGAGTCATACCAGACTCGGGTGACTTCCCGTCCTTCATAGAAGCCAGCCTGGGTTTTTACTACCCCCTCCATCGCACCAAGTATTCGTTCGCCGGTCCAAAAGCAGTGCTGTGCGAGCAAGACTTGTTTGATGCGAGGACTTTCAAAGTCAGTTGCCAAACCGCTTAGATAGGCTGGAACGTCGTGGCCAGTTTTCTTCAGTGCGAGACTCATTCGTGTGGCGACACCCGCGACGGACCAGATACGGTCCTTTCGTGGAATAACATCTGTGCCCTCCGTGTCTAGAAATCGAAGCACCTGATAGTTCCATGCGGGTTCGCCAAACTTATTTAGCAGTTCAGCATCTCGTCCACCTTTGTTGTTATAAACAACCAAGGGAACGAATTCACTTTCTATGGCTTCTACAATGAGAGAATGCGAGAGCACTTCTGCTCCAAAGCTTTTACATCCACTGCATCCGGGGACTTCTTGGAACAAGACCAGCACGGGCTTGTTTTCCTTACCTGCACGAGCGATTGCCTGATCGTAGTCTTTCATCCACTGGACTGTTCCTATTTCGATCGGCTGCAGAGAGTCTCCTGTTGTCCGAACTAGGTCTACGGGCTCTGCTTCGCTCATACAAGATACTCCCAGAATTAGAGTGAGTGAGAAGAATACTTGATGCTGAATTACTCTTCGCATTGCTGTCTCTGTTGTGTCGTGTGTCTAAGAGTATCTACGGAGGACCACGGTGAAAGTTACAAGCGGGGGTTTTGGGCGGCTAAATTTTTCTGATAAAAACTGCAGAAAGAAAAAGAGCGAGCGCGCTTAGCGGAAGAACCGGCGCAAAGTGATGGGTGAAAATATGGTATGGCTCATACATGCAGGCCAGGTTCATCAGCGTTGACGTGATGCCAACGGCGGCAATACCACTAAGTGCACTTATGCCAAGGCGCCCAAAAGGCGCTCGGCGACGCGCGAGTACCATGAGGCTGATGATTAAGACGAAGCCATAGATCAGACCTTCGTAGAAACAGAAAGGACGTTTGCCGATCATGGAAGTAGTCGTGGATGGTTCTAAATACGAGTAACCCTGTAGTCCGATCAGAGCGAGCAACACCGTGACGGTATAGGTTGCTATCAACTTTGCGTTTTGGCCAGGAATGCTTAGCGCAAGCAAATTCCAAGCTGCGAGAAATACCAACAGCGCACCGAGAGCTATCTCGGTGGCGTAGCGAGGAGATTCAACTAACTGAGTGAGAACTCCAGGCCGGAAAGGTGCAATCAAGAACGTTACGAGAGCTGTGATGAGAGTTGCGATAAGGCACCACTGAGCTGCGACTCCGAGTGATGGTCGAACCAGCCGAAAGGGCTTCAGCTCAGCGCTGAGTTTTTTAATTAAATTATCGCTATTGCTCATAATTCTTACTACGCACTTTGATTAGATAAGTTACGAATAAGATGTACCGTTAGTATCTCTTGTCAAATTCTTCAGCGATCAGTTTCCTTAGCTCTTTACCGGCTCGATGCACTTGAACCTTAACAGCGCTTTCTCCAATCTTTAATGATCTCGCGGCCTCAGAAATGCTTTTACCTTCAAGCCGAGTGAGCCGAAAGGCCTCTCGAACCGTAGGATTCAATCTTGGTAATAGAGCTTCTACTTCTTCAGCGAGATTGAGTTCAAGAGCGGATGCTCCTTTGAGCGTATCTTGTTCGAGGAGCGTTCTTTCGTCTTCGCGATGCTTCTTTTTACTACGATATTGATCGACGATCTTATGTCTTACGATCGTGAAAAACCAAGGCCCAAAAGGCTTATCTGGATTGAAGGTGTGTTTAGCTCGATGAATGGCAAGTAGACATTCTTGAATGCAGTCTTCTACTTGCTCGGGGGAGTAGAGATGTCGTTTACAGAAGATACTAAGATAGTCACGCATTTCGCGCAGAACCTGCTCGTATTCCTTACTATCTCCTTCACTAGCTCTAAGCAGTCGTCGTTTCCAGCGAGCCTCATCCTCTCTGCTTAGACGACTCGATGAACCAGAACCTGAGGTCTGGGGTTCGCCGGGAGTGAGAAGCCAATGAATAAAGGAAAAGAGTCTCAAATGGAGGTACCCGGCCGAACTTTTTACTCCAATTCATGTAGATGTGAAGTAGATGTGAATACGTAGGCGAAAAAAACGAAAAATCTCTTTGTAACTATTCTCCGACTTCTCCGTAGGAAGCACATGGGATGGGCACAATCAGCTTGCGAATACTTTACAATTACTTCACAATCTGTCTGTTCTGGCCATCGTAAACTGAAATACTAGCTTAGGGATAAGGTGAATGAAAAGTAGATTAATCAGAAACATCACGAGTGCGTCGTTACTGACATTAGGCTTTGCCGCTTGCGGAGGTGGCTCAGGAGGAGGAGAGGCCGCAGCATCTAGGTTTACCCTAAGAATTCTCAACATTGGAGCCGACGCAGTACCAACATCAGATGGAACAAGCGTGCCAGCAGTGTTTGCTCCCGGAACGCTCACCGTGAACTCTCCCACATCGAGAGCGCTTTTCGTTACGGGCTCTCCCGCAAGTCCAGGGCTTGAAATTATGGCAGAAGACGGAGGTGGAGTTCTGCTCGCAGAAGAGGCGTCCGCAGTAGCTGGTGTCGAAAGTGCGGTAGCGTTTGGAATTCCTGAAGGTGAAGCATCTCCTGGACCGCTTCTTCCAGGTGGTTCTTACGTTGTTGAATTTGATGGGCAGCCTGGTGATCACTTTAACTTCGCCACGATGTTTGTTCAGTCAAATGATCTCTTCATCTCGCCGGTTGCAGTAGGCATTCCCTTGTTTAACGAAGACGGCACTCCACGTTCTGGGGATATTACTTCGGAAGTTGTGCTCTGGGACGCGGGAACAGAAGCAAATCAAGAGCCAGGACTCGGGGCGGACCAAGCTCCTCGTCAAGCTGGACCGAACATTGGAGCCATTGAGGACGGAGTTGTTCGATTACTTGATGAGTCAGACTTTCCGTTACCGCCGCTTGAAACGATGGTAACTATTACTCTGACGCCGACGGCGATTCCTTAACTCAGCCCTTAGCCGAAAGAGAGCAGGGGAAGCTCTCTTTCGGCAATTTATCGTAATGATTACGAAATGCCACAAGCACTCTCCACTTGCCTTGAGTTTCGTTCGAGGTTGCTGTAACAGATGCAGTTTTTGGGCGTCCAATGGTAAGTCAAAAGAAGAGGGCGCTGCCACCTGAAGGAACCATTTCGACTGTCGTCAAAACCTGAATTTGTTCCAAACAGATGACAACGCCACTAATTCCCCACGCGCGAATTCAGTGAGCGACGTGTTCGCTGATCTCTGACTCTTGAAGTAGTGTTCCGCCGTGCCAATCAGAAGGCATGACAAGAAGCGTCGCCCAATTCATCGGCATGCGCGGCATGATTTCCAAGCGTCCTCCTTTGCATTCAAAATGCGAAAGAAGTGGCGCGGCGAAATAGTAGTGAAGATCGGTTTCACGACTCCAAGAATCTATTTGCTTTTTCGCGAGCCAGGCATAATCGATCACGAGGTTTCCCTCATGGGGGGCTTTCCCGTCTGGCACTTCGAACGCGATACGTTGAAGTTCACCTTGAACAAGGTACTGCTCGCGAGCGTTACTTTGTCCAAACGTTGTAATCTGCACCTGCGAGCCGGGACTATTGCCATAGGTCTTGAGCTCACGAATTAGCTGCTCTGTGTTAATGGGCATGGTTGGGTTAATGGGCATGGTTGGATCCCTTCTGGTAAAACCGGCTACGTAAGCACTTGAATAAGGTGGCAAGCGCATCCACTCAGGCGGTCAATAGAGCGCATTAATGGAAGCGATAAGACTATCTACTCTAGGAAGGAATTGAGTCATTCTTCTACGCGAGAATGAGTGTGTAATCAAATTCTCAGGCTAGGAGTTCGTTGAAGCCGGTGTTTGGGATGCTTGTGTGTTTTTGATGACACGAGGTTCTAAGGCAGCGACTGTCTATGTTCTGACTTGTAGTGTCTAGGCCATTAGCGTCCACGCTATTGTAGTACGTGACGGAACATGAGAAGAAGGCTGAATGTCTCACCCCAATGCACTCCAGCATACTGCTGCTTTTTCCTCACCAGCCTTCCTCGAAGAAATAGACTTCCTTAGGCTATTTAGCAAAGACGCTCGCGTCCTAGATGTGCGAGCTGAAGTCGAATTCGAAAAAGGCAGTATTCCCAATTCCGTCAATATACCTATTCTTCAGAATGACGAACGAGAACGTGTTGGTCGCTGCTATAAAGAGGACGGTGAGAAATCGGCTGTTCGCCTTGGTCATGAGTTAGTCTCTTCCGATGTTAAAGAGACTCGCGTTGCCGCATGGAAGGATTTTTTTCGCGGTGCCGATGATCCACTCCTTTTTTGCGCTCGTGGTGGGATGAGATCCAAACTCTCTCAGGAATGGCTTGTGGAAGCGGGTGTTCCGGTTGTACGAGTTCGTGGCGGCTACAAAGCTATTCGCAACTA
>QIGM01000017.1 GCA_003230795.1 bacterium | reverse complement strand
TTGGAATGAAATGATTCAAACCGATGTACTGGAGGTTACTATCCCAGAACCAGAAATCCTAGACTCAACCCCAGGCGAGGTATATTGGGACAACGCAGACATTCGACTGGTTCTCCATTTAGACAACAGCAACAATCCCGTTACTACGGCAGGGGACAGTGGTGTCGAAATCCGCGACGCGAGCAACATCGTAGATTCCAGTCGCACGAATGATCTTAATGACTGCCCTGGAACTATTTCCGGTCGTCCCGTGGGTTACACAGACTCTTTCTATTCTAATCGGGAAGGTGGAGACATTCACATGCTCGATATCGATTTGCAAGCACTGCTCGATTGCGTGCACACAGATGGCATTCTCGACTCTGGAAAGCTCTTAGACGATGACACGGAGGGGGGTCTTGTTATCTACGCAGCAGTAGATGGTCCTGACGCAGCCGAGGCACAGAGCCTTTATGGATTCAGAGTAAAAAACGCCAACGAACTGCAATCAATAGAATCAGGAGCAGCTACGGTTAAGGGCCTGACGCTGGTTTCGGATCAAGCGGCTTATACCTGGGGTAATTTTAATGCACTAAACAAGATCCCAGCCGCGATTCTCTCAGATGCTTACAATGCGCTTTCTAACTCTTGGAGCGATTCGAATACCTCATGGAGCGCCAGAGTCCCTTCAAACACCACTGTAAACGCGGGAATCCTTGCAGGTTCCGACACCACAGCAGGAACTGAGGGAAGTGGCGGTCAAGATTCTGGAGATTACAACGGAGGACTGGAGAACTATCCGCGCTTCCATGAACAGTGGGCAAAGTCTCCAAAGAAAGACTTCAACTACCTTGGATCCTTCGTGAGTCTAGGAACTCCTCGGCATTCAAGTGGGGCATGGAGCTACGGAAGCCCACAGTATACCGCACCAAACCGATATTGGGGGTTCGATACAGACTTTAATGACGCGGATAATTTGCCGCCGATCACACCGAGATTCGTATACTTACGGCAACAGCTTTTCTTACGTGATTTTGAGCAATAGCCTAGGCCTTTGCGCTTTCTCGCATAACCGCCATAAGCTCATCGACTTCAGTCTTCGCAAATGTGAGCGACGGGCGTAAACGTAAACTGCGACGACCGCATTTAAGAATCAACGTGTCCCTCTTGAAACACTCAAGAAACAACCGGTCGCGTGAAGTTGGGTTCTCAGCATCAATCGCTGCCATCAAGCCTTTTCCTCGGGCATTAGAAAAGATAGTTGGAAATTCAGTAACTAGAGATTGAAGTTGAGTCAGAAGGTAATCACCCACCTCTTTCGCGTTTTCAACGAGCTTTTCCTGCTCAATAATCTCCAAGTAACGTTCCGAACGAACCATATCACTAAGGCTACCGCCCCAGGTGGAGTTAATTCGAGAGGCCTCTTCAAATACATTATTCTTTACGCTGAGCACTCTCTCCCCGACCATTATTCCGCAGACCTGGGTTTTCTTTCCGAAGCACAGAATATCGGGAACCATTCCGTAGTGTTGATACGCCCACATCTTACCAGTTAGCCCCAAGCCTGATTGCACTTCGTCATAAATAAGAAGCGCGTCATACTCATCAGCGAGGGAACGTAATGTCTGGTGAAACTCTGGGCGAAAGTGGTTATCACCCCCCTCACCTTGAATAGGCTCAATTAAGATACCGGCGATATCATGCTCGTGCGCTTGAAAGGCAATGCGAATTTGAGCTTCTGCTCGCTTCTCAAGATCGAGGACTTTTGCCAGCGCCGCTTTATCTAAAGGAAAACTCGCCTTCGGATTAAGCACTCTTGGCCAATCAAATTTGGGGAAATACCTCGTCTTTCGTCGGTCGGCGGTGTTGGTGACACTCAAGGTATAGCCGGTACGCCCGTGAAAGGCCTGACTGAAGTGGAGTATGCGCGTCCCTAGCTCATGACTTCTTCCAGCTTCGATGTTCTTTCGAACCTTCCAGTCAAACGCCGTCTTCATTCCATTCTCAACCGCCAGCGCCCCTCCTTCGATAAAAAACAGCTTACTGAAGTCCTTAGAAAGAGCAACGCGCGCAAACGTCTCAACGAAATCGGCCATTTCCCTTGTATAGAAATCAGCATTCGAGGGTTTAGCGCGAGAGCCTCGAAGGAGTTTCTCCTCAAAGCCCTTATCGAACATTAGAGGATGATTGTGCCCAATTGGATTACTAGCAATATAGCCAAAGCAGTCGAGATAGTACTTGCTAGACTTGGAGCAAAAGATACGATTGCCCTTACTACGCTCCAAGTCAACAATGAGAGGAACGACGTCAACGAGCATATGCTTAGAAATAGCCTGCTGCACATTCTGAGGTGAAGTTCGCGTGGTTTGATTAGAGATTTGCGCCACCATTAAATTTGAGCTGGTAAATTTGAGCCCATTAAATTTGAGCTGGTAAAATACTACACTGGTCTAAACCAGAATTAAAAATCCAAAAATATAAATTGCAGTGTGCAATGATCTTGTCATGTGCGACACGGCTGAGCAACGAGAGATAGCAAAATGAAGAAACTCCTTGAAGAACTAGGAATTAGCCAGAAATGCTCTGGATGCTATTCCGGCAGATGGTCGGCAATTACCGATAAATCGAATAACTTTCTCTCTAGCATTTCTCCCATAGATGCTTCGGAAATTGGAAAGATCTCTACATCCACGGACTCAGACTACGAATCAGTGATAGATGCCGCTCAATCCACCTTCCATACCTGGCGACAATTCCCAGGACCGAAGCGAGGAGAAGTAATACGAGAAATTGGGCATGAGCTTCGTCGACTAAAAGAGCCCCTAGGGGAACTCGTTAGCCGAGAGATGGGCAAAATTCGCTCCGAAGGCCTAGGAGAGGTTCAGGAGGCGATCGATATCGCGGATTTCGCTGTCGGCCTGTCTCGCACAATTGGAGGCAGCACTTTGTTCTCCGAGCGAGTCGACCATCGCATGTATGAGCAATGGCACCCTCTCGGGCCTATCGGGGTTATCACCGCTTTCAACTTTCCGGTCGCGGTCTGGGCCTGGAATGCCATGATTGCAGCCGTCTGCGGAGATACCGTGATTTGGAAACCATCTGAGATCACCCCGCTCACTGCTGCTGCCGTTATCTCTATCTGCTCCAAGGTTGCCGAGAAGCACGGCTTTCCCGGCTTGTTTACTCTCCTCACCGGTGACGGAGCAGACCTCGGTAAGAAACTCACAGCGGACAAACGCATACCGCTCATCAGCGCGACCGGCTCCTGCGCGATGGGGAGAAGTGTCGCTGAAACGGTAGGAAAGAGACTTGGCAAAAGCCTTCTTGAATTAGGTGGCAATAATGCAGCTATCTTGCTCCAAGATGCTGAACTCGAGATTGCCCTACCCTCTATTCTCTTCGGCGCAGTAGGCACAGCCGGACAGCGCTGCACATCCACTCGACGACTTTTTATCGAGAAGCCAATTTTTGAAATGGTTTGCAAACGTTTAACCAAAGCGTATGGCGACGTACGAATTGGTGATCCCCTAGAAGACTCAACTCTCCTCGGACCACTGGTGCATAGCGACGCTGTCGCTAACTATTTAAAAGCAATCGAGAGAGTCCCGAAGGAAGGTGGTGAGATTCTTTTCGGCGGCAAGCTAGTGCCGAATATGCCCTCAACATTCTACGTCGAACCGACCTTAGTTCGAGGTAAAAAAGGCATGCAGCTTATGGAGGAAGAGACATTTGCGCCAATACTATATGCCGTCTCGGTGGACTCGCTTCACGAAGCTGTTGAGCTTCAAAACTCAGTCCCTCAGGGCCTCAGTTCTTCGCTCTTTACCAGCTCAATGCGCTCTTCCGAGCTGTTTCTTTCTTCAAGGGGCTCAGACTGCGGAATAGCCAATATTAACGCGGGCACTTCAGGCGCTGAAATAGGTGGAGCTTTCGGCGGAGAGAAAGAAACGGGCGGTGGTAGAGAAGCGGGCTCTGATTCCTGGAAAGCCTATATGCGTCGTCAGACCAACACTATTAATTGGAGCACCGGTGTTGAGTTGGCTCAGGGCGTGCGATTTTCTTAAAGGTTAATTGCTACACTTGATAGAGCGCTTCTAGCTCGTCGAGCATCTTTTTCTCGAGGCGCTCTCGCACTCGTTTGCTCACACCATCGTAGCTAAGGCTCATCGGCGGCGGAAGTTCGCCGAAAAAATCTGTTATCGTCTCAATGTAGATTTCAAACATTGCACCGTCGAACTTCTTCAATGCGGCTGCCGATTTCTGCATCCTCTTTACCGCATTCACTGGGTCTTTGCCTTTCTTACGATAGAACGCAACTGCATCAATGTGTCCTTGCAGCTCTTTAAGCAAGACCAACATCGCAGCTTTCTTTCGGCTCTCCGCAGCTCTCAGCTTTACCTTAGCAGTTACCTCGGCAATCTCTCTTAGGTTGTCCGCAGAATAGGGTTCGAATATAAAGCCGTCTATTCCCCCAAGCATACCCTCGGCAATGGTCGAATTATTTTGATCGCCTGCCTTCAACACAGCACAATAGGCACAGTCTTTTCCATTCTCCGCCTCTCGCGAGGCGGCAATGAACTCTGTGATTTCAGCTTCGTCAAAACGGTAGGAGACGAAGACAAGATCTGGCGACTTGCCACCAGGGCGAGCCTCACGCGCTTCCTCAAACGAAGAGCACACAAGCACCTTATGAAAAACGGGCAGCGCAAGTGCCGCCTGCTTTAGCTTGCCTCGACTCTCAGAACTCGAATCTATGATCAGTAGATTGTATCTTTCGTACACGGAGTATTGAAACCTTCGAAACCTTGAGAATTAACCGTCACTTAAAGCTATCGGCCCAATTCTCGGTAAGCTTTATTGGCAGGCTTATTAGCTGGGATAAGGCAAAAAAAAAGGCCGCAGAAGCGGCCTTTTAATGTTTTTGGAAATATCGCTGCTACATTAGTTAGCGGCTACGTCTCCGAGTGGAATGTCTGTAGCAGTTCCGAACTGCTGCACAGCTTGTGCAGTAGTGTAATTGCTCTCAGATGTGAGCACGAACCAAAGTCCTAAAGACGGGCGAAACACTGCGATGTCTGTCTTTCCGTCTCCGGTGAAGTCTGACGAAACAGGAGTGTCTGTTGGCAGTCCCCACTGAATCACTCGGAACGTCAGTCCTGCAAGAGTCGAGCGTCGGATAATCCAAAGCGCACTGGAAGGACGGAACACAGCAAAGTCAGTAATATTGTCTGCATCGTATTGACCTGGAACTGGAATATCGCCTGCTGCTCCCCACGGAATAGTTGCCGAGGCATTACTTTCAGAAGAAGGAATAACAAACCAGTTTCCGTCTCGGTAAATCGTGAAGTCACACTCGCCGTCGTTATCGAAGTCCGCAGGAAAAGGAACATCCCCGGATAATCCACCCCACTGCTGGATAGTGAAATTGTCATAGGCGGTAGCACCCTGAGAATTTCGCGTGTACCAGTTCCCGTCGGCTGCTCTGTAAAGCGCTAGCTCGTCGCGCCCGTCTCCGTCGAAATCGCAAGGCACTGGAGTATCCCCTGGAAGACCCCACTGGAAAGCGCCGAAAAGATTCGGAAAGCTTAGGTTCGCGCTAAACGCTCTGATGTACCAAGTGCCATCCGACGGTCGAAAAACCGCAAGGTCAGTTCCAATACCCATGCCGGCCGCTTGAGAATAGTTTCCCTGCACCGGAACATCCCCTGCGAATCCCCACTGATAACGAAGCGTGGAGTTGAGCGCAGAAGAGAGCACAAACCAAACACCGTCACCAAGAACAGGGTCACTGGGACGATATACACTAATATCACTTTGCCCATCGCCATCATGGTCTAAGGCTAGCGTTGTTGCCGGCACCATTACGACCAGTACCATAGTGACAAACAAAGCCGCAGCGATAGCTGTTATTTTCTTCGCCCGATTCAGCTTCCAATTCATTTTCTCTATCCCTTTGATGTAATTTCGTTCCTAGAAATGAAGAGCGGTTTGCGCCCCGTAATCAATATCCCGTAATCAATATAAGCTCCCCCGTCTAGCTAGGAGTCATCGGATCTCCTGGCGCAGGTGCTGGAGTAATTTCTGTCGGTGCGCCCGGTGTTTCCGGAACAACTGGAACACCACCGCCACCAGTTGGATCTCCCGGAGTGGTCGTAACTGCCGGAGTCGTATTAACCGTTCCTGTAGATGGTGCCGGGCTGACTGTCACAACATCTGGCCGCGAAGGGTCAAATGATGGCGCTTGAGCAATAGGCGCTGGCGCAGAGCTAACAAGTCCTGCTTCGCTCGCTCCGCCGGCAGCGGTCGCTCCGTCAGAGTTTACAAATCCGAGACTACCAGAGGAGTTCGTTCCTGAGTTCGAGGAAGAAGACCCGCCCGCAGCAATGGCAGTGCCAACACCGCCGACTACCGCAGTAGCTCCAACCACATACATTGCGCGGCTAGACTCTAAGGCGTCCCTATCAGTGCTCATCGCAGTGGCTACACCGCCCTCAACACTTACAGTTGCAATTTCGTATAAGTTCCCACCGCCAGCTAGCTGAACTGTGTAATCGCCCGCCGGAAGATTCTTGAAGCGTGCAATCCCAGACTCGTCTGAATCAGCAAATCTCGGAAGCGCACCATCACTGAGCTCTATTCGAGCTACAGAGCTGAAGTCTGCCCCCTTGGAGCCAGCCGTCGCTTCAAGTGTAACCTTAAGGTCACTGCTTATTCCTTTCGGAACGTCCTGAATCAGCTTCACGCCGCCGTTCGCGTCCTTAATTCGAAGCTCATCAGCACTTGCTACAGAGGGAGAATAGGTAATTCCAGAAAGAGCAAAAGCTCCAGCAGCAGCGATATTTAAAGCCCAAGCGACACTTCCTGTCGTCCGGCTATTATTCCCAGATCCAATATTACCTGACCGCGAGAAAGAAATTTTCCTCAGCTTCATAGTGTTCGGTCTCCCAACTTTTGAAAAAGTTTTACTCAGTTCCGCCCACTACATCCCACGCGGCAACCCTTCTTAAAAATATAAACTGCACAAAAAGATCTGTTGTTCTGTCGTCTCTTCTCTTGTTTTTCCTGACCTAAAGGATACTCCCAGGGGCCAATTCTCAAACAAGCCTTAAGAGAACGACTTCCTAACTATTATATTACCCGAGCCTTTTCTGATGA
>QIGM01000013.1 GCA_003230795.1 bacterium | reverse complement strand
GGTCCACGTCAAACCGGAAAGAGCACTATCATACGCAATCAACTCTCCGATTGTAGAACATACAACCTTCTTCTAAGTGATGTTCTGCTCGAACTCAGCCGAAACCCTGCTACGTTGCGCGAGGAAGTAGAGGAGGGAGACAAAATAATCATTATTGACGAAATTCAGAAACTCCCCGAACTACTGGATGAAGTTCACTACCTTATTGAAGAAAAGGGAATTAACTTTCTATTGACCGGCTCTAGTGCTCGAAAGTTACGTCGTGGAGGAGTTAACCTATTGGGGGGGCGTGCACGATCAAAGTTTCTTTTCCCTTTTACCTCTTTTGAACTTGGTGCTGATTTTGATCTTACCAAAGCTTTAACGCTAGGTCTTTTGCCTTCAATTTATTTCTCTAAGGATCCTAGAAGTGATCTTAAGAGTTATGTTGGAAACTATTTGAAAGAAGAAATTGTTTCAGAAGCATTGGTAAGAAACATACCAGCTTTTAGCCGCTTCTTGGAAATTGCCGCACTCAATAATGCTCAAATGCTCAGCTACACTAATACTGGCAACGATGCTCAAGTTCCAACATCGACTGTTGTTGAGTACTATAAAATTCTAAAAGATACTTTGATAACCTCGCATCTACCGGCATGGAAAGAGAGTGTTAAACGAAAGCCTATATCAACTTCGAAGGTATACTTTTTTGATTGCGGTGTGGTTAGACAAATTCAAAAACGGACTGAGCTAAATGAAAATACGGCTGCTTATGGAGAAGCTTTTGAAACATTCGTCCATAATGAAATAAAAGCGTATCTTGAATATAACAACAAAGAAGGCTTGCATTATTGGCGTTCAAAGTCGGGATTTGAAGTTGATTTTATTATAGGAGAGAAAATAGCTGTTGAGCTAAAAAGCCAAAAGGTTTTTTCTGAAAAACTAATAAAAGGGCTACTTGCCCTTAAAGAAGAAGGTTTACTTGAAAGATATATACTTGTTTCGCACATACAAAGAAGGAAGACTATCAAGGGCATTGAAGTCATGCCGATAAAGGAATTCTTAACATCACTCTGGGAGCATAAGATAGTCTGATTACCAGGGTGTCTGTCAGATCAAGTCTTGAGTTTTACACCTCAAACCTCATCAAATAAAAGAGCAAGATCCTCACGACTCAAGCCAGCACCAGAAGAAGCCCCCGAAAGAATCATATCCGCCATCTCTCTCTTCTTCTCCTGTAAAGCCAACACATTCTCTTCCACCGTGTCTCTTACTATTAGTCGATGGACGAGTACGGGGTTTTCCTGTCCAATGCGATGAGCTCTATCAGCCGCCTGATCCTCGACGGCTGGATTCCACCAAGAGTCATAAAGGTAAATGTGGTCCGCTGCGGTAAGTGTGATACCTACGCCTCCAGCTTTTAGTGAAAGCAGAAATAAGTCAGGCCCGTCGTCTTTTTGAAAAGCATCAATGACAGACTTCCTGTCTTTTGTGCTTCCGTCGAGTCGTAGAAAACTAAGTTCAGCTTCTGTTAGTTGGTCTTCTATAAGGTCGAGCATGCTCGTCCATTGAGAAAAAACTAAACAGCGATGACCTGCCTCCTTGGAGCGGAGCAGGGACTCAAGCAGCAAATTGCACTTCGAACTCTCGTCTCGCTCAGTATCAGGAAGTAGCGACGGATGTGCGCAAACTTGGCGCAGACGGAGCAGAGCCTCGAGTGCGGCAAGCATTCCGCCGGATTCATTCAGAGCTTTACGAACAGATTCTTTCGAAGACAGATATACAGCCTGGTAGAGCTCACGCTCATCATCGTTCAGTTCGCAATGAAGTATCACTTCGGTTTTCGGCGGCAGTTCTTTTGCGACTTCTTGTTTTCGACGACGAAGCACAAAGGGGGCTATGCGACGTTGCAGACTTTCACTTGCTCTCTGGTCGCCACGTCGAAGCGGTCTTGCAAAACGCTTTTCAAACTCTCCGCGTGATCCAAGCAGTTCGGGAAACAAGAAGTGAAACTGACTCCAAAGATCTTCAGCCTTATTCTCTACAGGCGTGCCGCTTAGCGAGAGACGGAAATCCGCGGAGAGCTGAACAACAGCCTTTGTGGTCGCACTATCCGGATTTTTAATATTCTGCCCTTCATCGACGACGATCGTGTTCCAGTGCTCAGCGAAGGTTTCTGGCTCTCGTCGTAAAATTGCGTACGAGGTAATAACCACGTCGGCGCTCTTGGAGAACTTTCGAATACTCCCGTGAAAACGATTGAATGAAAGACTTGGGCGAAAATTGGCCAATTGTTCACACCAACTATCAAGTACACTTGTTGGTGCGATAACCAAGCTTCTCGGCTGCAAAACGCAAATTGTTTGCAGCGTTTTCCCTAGACCCATATCATCGGCAAGAATCGCTCCTGCGCCGAGCGCTCTAATCTGCTCTAGCCAATGAACGCCGGTGTTCTGATATTCTCGAAGAGTAGCCGTAACATCTTCAGGTACGTGGGACTCTCTCTCTTCATTACCTAGCCTTGAAAGAAGCCGGTCTTTTAAGCTAAGCAGTCCAGGTGAAACTTCAGCACCTAGACTTTCTGCTTCCTGTAGTAGTAAGGGCTGAAATTTCGCGACTACCTTCTCGCCCTTCTTTTCTAAACTCAGCAACTCTTTTATCTGCTCACCGTGTTTGGCGAACCAGTCTTTGGGTATTTCTGCCCAACCGCCGTTTTGCAAAGGAACAAGATTATCACCGTTCTCCCATGCGGAAAGAACCCGCTCAGAGGAAACCTGAACTGATTTTCTACCTCCCAAGCCCTCGGTGCGAGACGTGTTAGAGGAACTACCGTCACGACCAAGCGAATCGAGTTCGAACTCAATCGAAAGACCACTCTCGTCTGCGAAAAGCTTCGGAATAAGCCGGCCTTCGTTTTTGAACTCTTCGGTTGCCTTACCCTCCGTTTCCCACTCTCTTATTTGCTCCGAGAAACGCACAGCCTCTTCTCCAGACCGTCTGACTGTTCGACCTGGCTGTAAGTGCAATTCCGTTTGTAAACGTCGAAAGAGAAGTTTTTCAGCATCCACTACACGCGACACGAGAGCCTTCTTTTCTAACAGCACTGGTCCATCCGCAGTGATCTCCATTAGAGGCGGGTGGCCGTAGAGAATTCGCGGGGTAACGCTTAGGCTTTCCCCGTCTTTGCTAACTTGAAATGTTGCGTAGGGCTCTTCGTTCAAAATTGTGGGGAAACTGGTTTCCTTCGTAATTTGAGCGTAACGAGCAAGTAAGGGGAGAACTTCTTCTGAGAGTAGTATCGCTTGGTTTTGACTATAGGTTTTACCGTCCGGAGAGAAGTTCAGCTCGTACGAGGAGTCGACGTCAGCTTCTTTCGCGGCGCTTATGACTCTCTCTGCTGAAACGACAAACCCGTTTTGGAGTCTTCGTTCATTTGTTCGAACTAGCCTTCGAACCCGGTATCCCTTCTGGTGATCTTCAACGAGCAATTCACATTCATTCAAACAATCTGAAATTGAAGCAGCTTCTCCTAGAAACGCTACATTCTTCATCAGGCGCAATGTGCGAAGTAATTCTTCGGACTCCTCCCTTAGGGCCACACCCTCTTTCGACAGTCTTTGCTCTACAGAGAAATCCTCCTTGCTTGGGATTATGCTGGCACCAGTAATTCGCCCCGATTGCACACCTCCGACATGTTCGCGAAGGCTGCTTTTGAATCGTCGACGCGCACCCTGGTATTCGACGAAGCGATGAACGCAGAGTAAGTCCTGCTCGATTTCGATCACGTAAACTAGCTTTGCCGATCTTGTAGCGTCTCTCGTGCGAAAGTTGACTTGGTTCTTCGCTGCTATCAGTGCAGCAAGAACATGGCGGCAGGGATCCTCATCACAACGGCAATCCGTTTGCCAGTCGCAAGCCTCTATATCAATTTCGACCCGAGTACTGAGCGTTTTCTTTGGTTCAAGTACTCGGATGATAATACTACTTTCGCTCTTATCCTCGAGCACGAACTCGGCGTTTCTGGAGAAGGTAACTGCCTTCGACCAGTCTTGGCCGACAGCACTTTCTCTCGCGATATCGAATGTTTCGCTTAAATCAGGGAGTGAGTCGCTCATGCAAAACGTTTCTTTAGACTTTTGGTGAATTCTTTCAGTTTCTCTTTCTCGTCTTCTCCGTAAAAGCCTAAGGGGAAAAGGAGAAGTGGAAACGTGCAGGCTGCAAGTCCGCGAAGGAGGACTCCGAGGTATGCATTATCAAACCAAAGGGTATCTATGCAAAAGTAGAGTAGAAGGCCTAGGAATATCATCTTTCCTAGTCTGATAAACTCAAGCGGAATATAGAACAAGCGTTGTGCTAGCACGTAGGTAATCCCGAATAGCAGTGCGAAGGAGACAAGGGTTGTCAGTGTTGCTCCCCAAGGTCCCATCGAAGGAATAAGAAAAAGGTTTAGCGCGATGTTAAAGATCCCGCAGCCGAGAGTTGCGATAGCGAGTAAGCCCGTTCTCTTCTTTTGTAGCAGTGCGAACTGTATGAAGTGATAGGCACCGTTGAAGTTGTAGGCGACAAGGAGCAGTGGCACATATCGAGCTGCGCCGTGATAGGACTCTTCCGAGATTATCCGAAGTAGATCTGAAATTATCACTGAAATTCCAAGCGTGACAAAGAACTGAAGAAAGCAGAGATAGGTGAATATGCGGGCGAAGGTTTTCGGCGCGTCTTTCTCGTTGGCGATTTCAAACTGTTTCGGTGCCCAGCTTTTACTAAACGGAGAGTAAACCAGGACGTTGAGAAGTAGTCCGAATTTATATCCTAAGGCGTAGACACCAACGTCTGAGAGTGTTGCAAGGCGCTGCAATAGAAATCTGTCTGAGAAGTGCATCATGAAACCACCAATCCATGACCAGATCAGTGGAAGACTATAGGCCAGCATTTTCTTTAACAGCGGAACCGAAAAGCTTAGACGTATACGTTTGAGGATGAAAAAGACGAGATACGAGCCAACGATCAGGTTCGCAAGAAGACCACCGAGAAGTATGCCTTGAACGCCGAGTCCGTAGTAAACAATGAATACAATGTTTAGAACTAGAGTGAAAAACACTCGAACCATCGAAACAGAAATGTAACGTAGCGACTCTTGTTTGATTCGCATATAGTCGAGTGGAATCTCACTGCACGTTGTGACAGCGAGAGTTGCGAACATTATGCGAAACAGGGCGGTGTACTCTTCAGATTGAAATATTATTCCTGAGAAAATATCCGAAGCCGAGTAGAGCAGTATAAAGCCAAGAACTGTCAGCACCCACACAGAGATTAGCGCGACGCTTATTACTTCGTGTTGTTTTTCTTCTTCGTCGAAATCGAAGTAGAAGCGAACAACGGATTGGCTAATCCCCATCGCAATAATAAAACCGACTATATAGGAGCAGAGATTGATTAACTCCAGGGCACCGTAGTCATCAGTTGTGATGTAGTGAGTGTAGAGTGGAATTAGGATGAAGGCGACAAGCTTCGTCATCATGTCGCCAAGCCCATAAATGAGCGAGTGCTTTGCCACGTTTTTTACTGTGCTGAACATAGAGAGAGGTATAGCGCGAAATTGGGATACCTCACAACGGAGGTGAACGCTAGGCAGGGCGATCCGTTAACAATTTCTCAACCGCTTTCGCAGCGACCTCACTTGCATTTCCAGGGTTGAACACAAGCTCTTGAGCGAATTCTTGTCGGCGGGCAGATAGCTCTTCTGGTCTAGCGAGGCTATTGAGAATCGATTGTTTCAATTCATTGGTATCATGTGCCACTACTCCAACATGGCGGCCGCCGTTAACTGTTGGATCGTCTTTCATGTGAGCACCGTGATCGCAGCCAAAACCGCCATATTTTTCACGCAGGACACGCTCGAAAAACTCAGGGCAATCGATATATACGATAGGTTTATCAAGGAGAATATACTCTAGAGCTACGCTGCTTACGTCGGTCACGAGAACGTCACTCACAGAGAGGAACGGGTCAATCTCGCCTTGAGAGATGATGTGAAAAAAGCGTTCATGGTCTTCAAAATGCGCAAGACGCTCTCGCCAGTTAATTCCACCGGTATACATATCAAAGAATGGGTGATCCGGAGGGGTGTAGCTAACGGGATGTAGTTTCACTAGTAGGTTAATTTTCAGAGAGAGCATCGTTTCGATAACTTCCTCTCCCATGGTTCGAAGGGACAGGCCCTCGTCGTAAGAAGGGGCGTAGAGAACCGTAGGCAGATCGGGGTTGAGACGAAGCTTATCGAGTTGTTCCCCGCGTTTTACTCTACCACTTAGGAGAGAGTCTGATTTTGGGAATCCAATTTCTAAAAGTGTGTGCGGATGATTTTGAAGATCATGCCGTTCGATTGTTTGCTCGATCATTTTTCGCGAAAGTGGGCTCACCAAGAAATGTACGTCATAGTTTACAAAATCCTTTGCCGGAAAGGTGTTCCATTTAATCGGTTGATTATGGAAGGTATTTACTCGGATAGCATTCGGGTGCCCTTGTCCGTGTATGTGCGGCGAAAGGAAGAGTTTTGTCGCCGGAAGTCGTTTGCTTAAGGAATAATGAAACCTTTTGCGACGGGGAACCTTAAAGTCTTCAAGTTCAGGTGCGTCAAAATATAATCTATTTGTGGCAATATAGAACGACACAGAGGTGTCGCGGCTGTAAAGACTCTTCACTATTGGCAGGAGGTAGGGAACGAAAGTGATCTCTTCAAGGTCGAGAACGAGAGGATGTCTGTTGAGCAGCCGATCAACAAACATAGCGAAGTTTAATGAAAGAAGTTTGACTGTAGTTCTCAGGCGATTGAGCAGGGAGGGCGCTGTTTCACGCGTAGGAGGATTCATGACAGATACTATAACATAAGGGCGTTGGACCTTGCCAAAGAAGTCGCATTAGAAAAAGGTGCCAGGCACCTTTTTCTAATAATGGTCGCGGAGCTTTTCTCTTCGCTGTCGTGCTTTTGTCGGCTTGATGCGTTCTAGATGCTCAGCCACACTCTCGATAGTGCTATCAAAAGATTTTCGTCGTGTTTTCCTTTTCCATCTTCCAGCGAATAGTTGAATGATAGTTTTCTTCAGCAGGTGTTCCACTGACATCTTCAAATTCTTTCCAATGTTCAGACTTGGAGGAATCTTGGCCTGCCATGTCGAGTAGGCGCTCGATTGAACCGGTAAAAGTCTTTTGGTCCTCGGCATCACGAGATCTCTGTTCGAATTCTCCTGCGAGTGAGCCGTCACCTGAGTTTGCAAGGAAGGGATCAGATTGCGCAAAAGCGCTCGGGGTTAGGAAACCGAGGCTTACAGTGACAACTATATATGCGAGTAACGTTTTCATTCTTTGTTAAAATCGAGAAAGTATCTATACCTATGCTGCTACACTTGTTGTTATGGGCCTTAGGCTCACTTTTGTTGCCTATGTGTCTAAGGCTAAATGATGGATTTTAAAGCGAAATTAGTGATTTTTGACCTCGACGGGACACTTGTTGAGTTTCCGCACGACTTTCTGTTCGCTGAGGCGAAGCGTATTATC
>QIGM01000157.1 GCA_003230795.1 bacterium | reverse complement strand
GTCGCTCAAGGTTCCAGGAATCCCAAGATCCACCTTCTCTTTGGGGTTAAGTTCTTTCATCGTTTTCCTTTCACGAAGCATTGTGGGGAGAAGACAAAAATGTCTTCAAAACCTCAGTTTGATTTGTTGTTAACTGACTGAACTCATATGTGTTCACTCCAAGTGTCAGGAGTGAATTGGAAAGGAACGGGAAGGGTTTCAATAGTTTCTGATATAATAAATAAGAAATCAAACACCGCCTGTAGATTTAGGCGCTGGCAGTGCATTCGCCCAAAGCAGTCTCTTAAGTATAAGTAAGCACACAAAAATCTAGCCCTCAGAGCACTTGTGTACATTTAAAGCGGTTAAAGCAATTGCTGGTGAGGGTAGCGCTAGGACCTCAGAAGGGCGTCTAGAAGGATTGTCTTGGGACAGCTGAAAACCTTACCGCTTAGCTGTCGTAGGAAATGGTGACGTACTTTATATCGATGACTTCCACGTCTCGTTCACCTTTTGGGGAACGCACGGTAACGAAGTCGCCAACTTGTGCTTTTACCAGAGCGCGGGCGAGTGGCGAGAGCCAATTGATTTTTCCGGTATCGGGGTCAGACTCTTCTGCGCCGACGAGGGCGTAGACTTTTTGGCTCTCGTCTTCTTCTAAAATCGTAACGGTTGCGCCGAAGCCAACGCGGTCTGACTTAATTTTGCTTGGATCTACAACTTCAGCATTTTCTAGGGTCGCGGTGAGATAACCGACTCGTTTGTCGATTTCTCGGAGCCTCTTTTTGCCGTAGTGATAGTCGGCATTCTCTGAGCGATCGCCATTGCTTGCGGCCCAGGCGACTACGTCTACAACTTCCGGACGTTCCTTGGACTTGAGATGTTTGTACTCTTGTTGCAGCTTTTGGAACCCAAGAGGAGTGATGAAATTTTTCGGATCGGTAGCCATGATGTGATTAACTAGTTCTTGCTGGGCGAGGGGAGACGCCAATAGTCTTTAGCAGCTCTTCGCTCTTAATATCTTTAAGCGACCAGTAGGGGAGGCGCTTACTGCCGATGAGTTCAGCAGATATGCCTTCAGAAGTTTCCCATTTGATAATTCGTTTTGGTTTATCGACCTCAACAAAAAATTTAATTGTTGAGCCGTTTGCAAGTGCAACAATGCGAGTCTCTACGTCGAACTCTCCTGCGGGAACGCTTAGTTTGCTCGGCTTGTCGGAGTACGAAAATTGAGCTTGTTGCCATGTCGGCTCTACGTGCTTCAAACGAAGTGTTTTTAGTGAGCTCAGTAAAGGCGCCTTGTGTTGTTCTCCTGGAGACATAAAAGGAGCACTGAAGCCGCGCGCCCAATGCCAGAGAGTATCTTCGGCGATGCCGTTCTTCGGGTAGGTGAATGACGTTTTGGCATCCTCTTCCCCTTCGAAGTAGCTGTGAGAATCTGAGGAGATTGTGGATTCGCCAAAACGAAACTGCTGATAGACATGACCGCACCACTCTTGGCTGCTAAAGGAAATTTTCACTGGCGCTCCCGCAGCACGGCTTGCCGAGGGTTCGAGAGAAGAGAAGACGCTGGTCATTAGATTGTAATCGTAAACCCCAGTCGAAAAATCCTCGACAAGGTTTAGTTTCACTACCGGCACCACATCAGCGGAGCCTTGGTGAGGTCTTTCAGTCTTTACGCCTTTTGAAATCGAAAAATTCTCCGTAACGAAGATACTGATCGCGAGTCCTTTTCGTAGCTCGCCGTAGCGCGGATGCTGGAGATCGTAGGCAGCAATCTCAGCTTTCCCGTCGCCCCAGTGTTGCCAGAACTCGCCCATCGCAAGTGTTGCTTCAGGATCAGCCGCGGCGCTCTCCGAGAGAGGGGTGCAATGCACAAGTAGAAAAGCTGAGGCAAGGAAAAGGTGGAGTTTCATTCTAGTATCCTTTTTTGAACTTCGGGAGCCTTGGAAAGCGGTGCAGACGGCGTCTCCTTAGATTATCTCGCAAACTGAAGAATGCAAAATAGCCCCTTAAAGGCTGGGACACGTTTCACGGGTAGGGGACTTAAAAGCGCATGAGCGCGCTAGGCTGTTGTATTCGAAAAACTCTTTAGAAAGTAAAAGGGGCAGATTCGAGCAAGAACGTAGCACTTGCTCGTGTTTACTTACCTGCGCCTTTTCGAGCGTATTTCTTACGAAACTTATCGATGCGACCTTCACTATCAACAAGACGTTGAGAGCCGGTGTAGAACGGATGCGAATATGAAGAAATCGCAAGCGTATAAAGAGGATACTCTTTACCGTCTTCCCAGGTTGTTGTTTTCTCGGTCGTTAACGTGGAGCGCGTTAGGAAACGCTTTTCAGCGCTCGCATCTTCGAACACGATCTCACGATATTCTTCAGGGTGGGTATCCTTTTTCATACTTCTCAGTTCCTTTTGAATTGGTCCTTTTGAATTGGTCCTTTTAAATTGGTCCTTTTGATTTGGAAAAGCCTGCCGCGCTAGAGCACGATCGTAGTGGGCCCCTTATAGTAGTAGGACCAGTTAGTTAGGACCAGTGCTACCAGCTCGCTTTTGTAATTCCTGGAAGTTCTCCTGCAAGAGCTCTTTCGCGAAGGGCAATTCTTGCGAGTCCAAACTTGCGGTAGTATCCGCGAGGTCGGCCAGTTAGTTCGCAACGATTGCGCACACGAACAGGATTAGCGTTACGTGGAAGTCGATGAAGCTTTCGCATTGCTTCTTCTTTTTCGTCATCAGAGCTAGCTGCACTTTTAATTGTCTTTTTAAGTTCAGCTCGCTGAGGCGCGTAATGGGCAACGATTGCCATGCGCTTCTTGTTTTTTGCTATCTTACTTTTCTTAGCCATTTCGCTCTAATCTATCACCCCATCTACAAAACGTGCTGTCTCCAACACGTGCATCGAGAGGGTCTTCGTCGTATAAAATCTAATCGCCTAACTCTGAGTTATTTGTTTATCAGAGGAGCAATTCGGGGTTTAGTGGGGCTCTTTTGGAGTCCCTGGGCCCGCCTTAGTAGTCTGTTTTCGCAGACCTGATCTAAATTCGCGAAAACACTCATGTGCGTCGAAAAACTAGACTGCAGGTTCTACTATAATGGTGCTAGTATTGCAATCGACGCCAGCAGGCCTAAGAGCACTTTATTTCACCAAAAAAGCTCGAGAAAAAGCCCAAAAGATACCAAATAACTGCCAGTTTGGGGTTCTCCCAGTGTCGGCTGCTAACCCAAAGCCTCGAGCCAAATTGGCTCTAGCGGAAGATAGAAAATAATAGATGGATTCAGCAAGCAGCATTCCTACCGTATTCCTTGATCGTGACGGGACTATCAATGTTGATTTTGGTTATGTGATTAATCCTGCTGATATCGAGCTGATCCCTGGTGCTGCTGAGGCAATAGCGAGCATTCGCGAGTTTGGATACAAAGTCGCGATAATCTCCAATCAGTCTGCGATCGGGCGTGGCATGGCTTCCGCTGATGATATTGATAAGTGTAATCAGGCTCTTACTTCATTATTGCTCAAAGAAAATCCCTTAGCCATAGTCGACCTAGTGCTTTACTCCTCCGATCACCCCGAACAAGCAACTTCACGGCGAAAACCTGGGATTGGCTTACTCGATGACCTGAGCTGGCAGTATGATCCGCAGAAGAGTTGGATGGTAGGGGACAAGTCTAGCGATGTGGAGTTCGGGAAGAACGCGGGTCTAGCATCTGAGCGCTGCCTTTTAATAGGTGACGGCCCGGCGGCTGTGCGAAGTCTTTCAGAGGCAGCCGAGAGTATTATCGCATTCGCTAGCAAATAGATTCTGAAGCGCCATGTAAGGCCCAGGCAAATACCTCGTCAATCTAGGAGGAGCAATAGCCCTAGTTTTGACTACTGCTGGTCATTGGTGTGCTATGTTTACGGCGTTGAGAGTTGAATACGTAAAAGGCTTTGAGTTGATGACCGCAAAACTTAGTAGCGCACATCAGGATGTAAATTCAGACGATCGGGCAGACGATCAGAAGGATGCTTCGACGGCGGGTAGTGCGGAGAATTCTTCTCAGGACGTTACGCAGTGGGTTGAAGAGTTCGGTGATCGTCTCTACAAGTACGCACTTTTCCGTGTCAGAAATAAAGAGCTCGCCGAAGACTTGGTGCAAGACGCGCTACTTTCGGCCTTTCGCTCGCGGGCATCGTTTGAAGGCAGATCTTCTGTCTACACATGGTTAGTCACGATTTTAAAAAATAAAATAATCGACCATGTGAGAAAGGATAGTCGAGCAAGCATCGTCAGCTTAGATGATGGGTTTCAAGACGAGCGCGGAGAGCTTTTTAATCGGCTTGGTTTGTGGAAGGTGGATTTGCTGGATTGGGACGGCGGTGGAGAGGCTTTGCTTGAGCGGCAAGATTTTCGACTGCAGTTCGAAAGCTGTCTAGCGAAAATGCCAGAGAAGTTGCGACAAGCGTTTATATTTAAAGTGGTTGATGACCTCGACTCAGAGGAAGTGTGTGAGATTTTGAAAATTTCGCCGAATAATCTTTGGGTAATGCTCTATAGAGCGAGAATGCGTCTACGGACATGTTTGGATAAAAACTGGTTCGAAAAGTCTGGAGGTGAATAGTCTATGTTCTCGTGGTGGTCATGCGAAACATTTACAGAGCGAGTCTCTCGAGCCTTGGATGGTAAGCTAAAATGGCATGAGAAGCCGAGCTACTATTTCCGCTTGTCAATGTGCAGCACCTCTCGGCGTTTCCGTCGCCAGCTGTATGAAATGGAAAGATTCGGTAATCACTGCGGTTGCGCTGCGGGTAAAGAGACTCAGCTTGGCGCGCAGGCTGAAGGGCTTTCGGCGGAAGCGAGTGAGAAGTTAAAGCAAGCCTTGTCTGTAGAAGCTCAGAACTTAGATTCTGTAGAAAGCGAACGCCATTAGTTGCAGCCGGCTCTCGGTTGCGACCCTCTGGGTGTTTTTTCTCTAGAGACTTTCTCTAGAAAACCCCTACTCGAAGGCCCCTACTCGAAAGCCTGCCGGGCGAGTGAACTAACCTCGGCATTGTTACTTCCAATAAGACTCTTCGCGTAAGGTGTAAACGAACTATCTCGCTTTCCTCGAGCGATGATTCTGGAAGCGAGAAGGCGTCTTGCGCTTTCATCGTTCACTGCATCAATGTTCGCGCCGATGACTCGGGCGAGACCGAGATACTCGGCGGAATCAATGTCGCTCGCCAGAGCCTCGGCTACGTCGCTGCGGTCTGCGTAAGAAAGGAGAAGCTTTTGGGCCCGAATACCAACAAACGGGGGCTGCTCCTTGGTCCGGTATTCAAGAAGAAACTCGATTAATGCGTCTTCGCTACCTGCAATTTTCTCAAGCGAGGCCAGGCTGGGCGCTCCGTGCGTGCTGCATCGATGAGACAAGGCGTTGAGAAGAGAATCCATTTCACCGTGATCCTCTGCAAAGGCAGAAGAGGAAAAGAGAAGACTCGTAGCTACGAGAGCAAAGCAGATACTTACTGCCGAATACACTGTAGATAGCCGGACTGTGAAGGTATTGGACCGAGGCATGAAATAACTCCGTATTGCATTAAGATTAGGTAGACCTAGGACATCGACTATACCAAATTCCTAGCAATTAACACGCAAGATTTCGCATTAGAACCAAGACGGACATCTAAGGAAAATATTTAGCCATTGCGAAGGGATGTCTAGGGCTGCGGGATTGAGTAACGAGGCGGTTTGGGGAACCTCGCCTCTAGTTCTCCCTTAGTTACGAGGTGTTCAGCCACTGATTTACCATCGAGCACAATAATTATACGTAAATCCTCTATACGTGGGGGTGCGAAGAGGAAAAGACCGTTCTCGTCTGCGTTTCCGAAAAGAACCCGCTCTCCTTTGGAGTTTTTAACATGTATGAGGGCATGTGCGGTTTTTTGCCCATTGGAGTCTGTCGCTTTGATTAGGACATGCCGTGAGAAAATTTTCGCATCTAGCTGATACGACGTTCTGGAACTCAGACACGCGCTAAAAAGGAGAAGAGAGGAGAAAAGTACGACGTAAAGACGCACGGCATTAGTATTCCGATTAGGGCTCTTCGTAGAGCAGATTAAATTCTTTCGCAACTACGCTATCAAGAGATTCGCGTTTCGATGTAGAAGTCAGAGTGCCAACGGGGTCACTGAGGGCTTCGTTAACGAATGGTGCAGTTGCAAGTTCCAGGTCATTTCCCAGAATAATTGCGTAGTTCTTTCGCTTGCCGTAATCACTGATGATTTCCCTAAGATCGATTAGAAGCTGCCCAACAACCTTGGTGTTGACCTGATTTAACTTTTTCATCTGTTCTTTCGAGTCAGGCGCTTTCTTTGCCTGAAGGTACAATTCTTTATAGCTCGCTTCTAGCTGTCGTCCTGCTGTGGAATTAAGAATAATAGCTTGCAGATTCACTTTCCCAATCTTCGTGGGAGCGGAGTTTGTTGAAGCGGTTTCCGCAGGATCCTCTTCGTCTATTGTCTCGCTTTCGAGAACCTTTGCCTCATCTACTGAGGCAGATTCTGGCTCACTTCCAAGCCCTGACTCACCATCGTCTGGGAAGGAGCTAGCAAGTCGATCTTCTTCGGTGGGTTCGTCTGAGCCGCCACTGAAGAGGAAAACTATTCCCAATAGTACAAGCGCGCAAGCGGCAAGAGCCGGTTTAGGCACAGTGCGCAGTCTCTCCATTACTAGAGCAACATTTTTCTTAAACGGGCTGTCGGTCCTAGGTTCTGGTTCAAAACTTCCTAGATCTCCTGCGTCTGGCTCAAACAGTGGCCGATCCTTTGTGATGCCTGTGAGATCATCCTCTGTTACCGGCGGGAAAATGTTCTCTGGAAGACCGCTAAAATCGTGGTCAGAAATAGAATCACCAGTGTCTATTGAGGAACCAGTGTCTATTAAAGAAGTTGTTCGACCCAAAACATCTGCAAATTCGCTGGGGCTGTGTAGTAGGTCATCAGTAGTTTCCGTTCGAGATTTATCCTCTCCCGAAGATTCATCCTCTAAGGTGCCAAGTGCGTGCGCGATCTCTTCGGTCGGCATATGTATCTTCCGTTCCGAGCGGATCACAGCTCTCGAATTGAGTTTCGGCTTCTCCGGAGTCTATGGTCTCAGGCTCAGCATGCTCGGCAGGAATGTCGCTTAATTGAAGCTGATGAGCGATAGCAACCAAATTCGAGGGACGCGCAAGAGTATCCTTTGAGAGCATCTCTAGAACTAACTCTTCCAGGGCCCTTGGGATGCTAAACCTCGACTGTTCGGACGGAAAAGAAGGCGCCGGGTCAGAAGCCTGCCTCATAAGTAAGTCCATTACGGCTTCCGCACCAGAGCCTTCTGCTCGAAATGGCGGGTATCCGCAGAGCATCTCGTAGAGCACCAGGCCGAGACAATAGATATCACTTCTAACGCTAATCTCCTCACCGCGTATGTGTTCGGGAGAAAGATACTCGGGTTTGCCAATTATTTGTCCAGAAGAACTAACCGCGCCACCCTCAGCCGTATCGGTAAGAAAACCGGAGAGACCAAAGTTGAAAAGGTAGACACTTGGAGAAGTGATATCTTCGGAAAGTAAAATGCAGTCAGGTGCGATGCTACCGTGAACAATATCGAGTTCATGGGCAGAATGTAGAGCGCTGCATACTTGCTTTGCGATTTCGAGCACTAACTCGAGAGAATTTAATTTCCCAGCGGAGATAACCGCGCCTAAAGTCTGGCCCGGAGGAAATGGGGTAACAATATAGGGCTTCGCCTCGAACATCCCGAAGTCGGTAATGCGCAGCACGTGTGATTCGCTGATGGAGGCGAGCAGTCTCGACTTCTGCTCGACACGCTCCATGAAGCCGTCTGTGACTAACTTTTCAGAGAAGAGTTTTAGGAGAACTGGCGAATCAGTGAATTCGTCGTGGGCGCGAAAGTCGGAACCCAAACTACCAATTTCCAGGCACGCCTCGACTCTATAGCGATCGCTAACAATCGTTCCTTGTTGTAATTCCTGGCCGCTCGACATGCGATTCCTGCTCATGAAATAGAGTTATTGCAACTATTCCTAGGATGCCTCCATTCAACGCCAAGTTTCTCCTCAAAGCAATCAGAGGGCTTCAATTAACTTAAATGACAGTCTAATTTATTTTATTGCAGCGTTTTTTTGAACCAGTACTTCTGTGTGAGGTAGGAAGTGGAGCTATCGGGAAAGATGCTGGTGGCCTGCCTTCATCTTACTAAAAGCGAGGATTCAGTTGGCTTTACCGTTATCGTTTACCTTGAGGGTCTTGAATATCGCGAGGCGTTCATCTCCTTCTGAGTCATCCTCGGGCTGATAGTACTTCAAGGCGGCTTGCGCCTGCGCGCATTCCTCAACAGAGGCTGCTTCACAGGTCACTGCGTAGGGAAGCTGAAGAATGAGATACTCTTCGACGATATCGGCACAGTCAACTTCTTTACCATCGTAGAAGCCGAAACCAAGGTCTTCAAACTCATCCTCATTTTTCTTCTTATTGTTGATATCTTTTGGCTTCAGCATGATATCGATATCTGCCTCAACTATCCTTTCTAGGGGTTCTGCACAACGAGAACACGCGGCACTAAATTGGGCACGAGCATTACCAGCGACCGCCACACTGGAACCGTGAAGATCCAATCGAAGCGAAGCGGTGTTTTCTCCGTGAAAAATGTACTCAGGACTGCTCGCTGATGCCGGTGTAGTAGGATCATGCCCGGCGTTGACTCTCTTGTTGAGTGATTCAAGAGAAGCAGAAAACTCAATTTCTCTCCCCTCGGTTGGGATCTCTGTAATTCTTATTTTCATCGTACTATAGTCATCACACTATGAATTTCCGGTTGCTATGCGTTGCTTTCTAGCATCTATGGCAATCTCTTGCTTGCCGAATGGAAAAAATCTGATCGATTTTTACAGTTTTTTTGTGATGACTATATTCTTTGTCCCTTTTCAGGGGGAAACGTTCAAACGCCACGTAGGCTTCTCTGTCCATTGCGGAGCAACATTGCAGGCTTAAATGGATGCTGATCTAAAAAAAAGAGCCTCCGTGGCGACTGAACGGACCCTCCGTAGGAGATAAAGAATATAGTCGTCAAGACACTGCAAAAACCCGGTCAGGGTTTTTTCCACCGCAGTAGCTACGCTTTTGCCCCAAGCAACTATCACTGCGTAACCAAAAAACGGGAATTTTAAAGTGCGACGACTATATATTTAGCCAACTATGGCTCGTTGGGGGGATAGAATTGTTTCTGCGAGCGCCACCTCTTCCTTTCGAGCTCGCTCGCATACGGCATGCTGAGCCATGCGCTGAATGCCGAGGACAAGGCTACTGAGTCCATTTCTTCGACCAGCACTTAGGTGAGCGTCAAGTCCAAGTGCGCGAAACACTGCTTTTTCGTCAATCGCAAGCACTGAATCCTCGTCCTTACCGAGATAGAGCGACATTAGTACGGCAATGAGCCCCTGTACAATTTGTGAGTCGCTATCGGCTAGAAACCGAAAACCGCTGCCTTGCTCTGAGGGGAGTAACCAAACACGAGACTGGCACCCTTGGATGCGATTAACTTCAATTCGACCATTCTCTGGGAAAGCAGGCAGTGTTCTGCCAAGCTCAATCAGGTACGTGTAGCGTTCTTCCCATTCGTCGATGGAGGCAAAGTCTTCTAGAACGTCATCGATGGTAATTGCTTTGCTCACATTTATTCCTGAGATTAGTTTTACCTGAGATTAGTTTTACCTGAGATTAGTTTTACCTGAGATTAGTTTTAGTAGCGCAGCAGGGAAGACAGGA
>QIGM01000209.1 GCA_003230795.1 bacterium | reverse complement strand
GCAAACTCACTGGCGTCGTGACCAAAAATAATGTCATACGCTCTGTTCGATAAATAGTTGTCTGACTTAAAATGTGAGGCAAGCTTTTCAACTGCGAAACCTAAAAGCTCAGTCGAACGAGAAAAGAAAAGCATCGGCGTCCAGTTGTTGATCGCCTTGAGTTTCTTATTCTGAATTCGCTTCAAGGGGTAGTACTCAGAAGCATTCGGAAGCGGCACCTGGCAAAGGTCATGCTTCTCGCCCCAAGTCTTGAAGCTGAAATAAAAATTAGACGGGTTGTCATCCGCGCATAGGATGGTGGCAGTCGAAGCTTCACCAAGAGTGAACTGCGCGAAACTTAACTTGAGGTCGGAGGCTTTCTTGATCTCAAGATCGGTATGCTCTTTTAGATTAAACTCAGAGTTGAGCACCATGATGTTCTTGTAGGTGCCGGCATCGATAAAGGACTGGGCAACACAAATACTTCGCATCCAACTCGCACAGGCGTCGAGCACATCGAAGCAAGTTGCATTCACAAGACCAAGCTCACTCTGAAACAGAGTCGCCATCGCAGGTTCAAGCCATCCGCGCCCAACTCCGGTATAGATTAAAAGATCTATATCCTCAGGTCGCATGTTCGCAGATTCTAAGGAGTCCTTACCTGCACGAATACTGAGATCGATCGCGCGCTCGCCTTTATCCCGGACATAGCGGGTCTTAGTTCCAGACTTAACGAAACCTTGTCGAATAAGAGTCTCAATAAGCTTGAGCTTCAAACGCGGAAAGTGCTTCTTGCTACGCTCTAGAACTTCTTCAATTAGACTTTCGTTGGTGACTTCCTTACTGGGAAGCGACGCGCTAATACTAGCAATTCTCATTTTTTACAGTAAAGCTCCCTTTACACCCGGGCATGTGATCATACAGAAGGACGAGTTTATACTACCTGCACCAATTCCCACAAATGCGAAGCTATAATTATGCGGCTAATCACAGCAGAACAAGAGAATTCCCTCCCTGGGCATCATCCGAATCACACATTTCGCGACAATAGCCGCATCGGAGAAATACCGCTGTTCCTCGTCGCTAATTAAATGCCTCTTCGGATAGGGCGGAATTTCCTTCGCCGTGGCTCGAATAGAGTCGCCCGACCAATGGCAGGCTTACAGACGTAGAGACCCAAATTAAGATCGAATACGGTCGAAGCCGGCAATTATCTCGCTCTCTTCAACTCCGTCGACCACCTCAGCCTCTCCGATACGATTGAGCAGCACCAGACGAATTGCATCGTCTAGAACCTTCTTGTCGAGCTTCATCGCCGCCAGCAAGTCCGCTGAGGAAGTAAGCTCCGCTGTGAGCGGTAAACCAATACTGCTCAACAAGTCTTCGATACTTTTCTGCTCCTCACGTGTGCATCGCTCCAGACGACAAGAGACTTCTACCGCAGCCAGTATACCGAGCGCGACGCCCTCGCCGTGTTGAATGGAGTAAGCGCTTGTCTTCTCAATTGCATGACCAAAGGTGTGCCCAAGATTGAGTAGCGCACGTTTCCCGCGTTCCTTTTCATCCTCGGCAACAATCGCTGCTTTAATCGCGACGTTTCTCGAAATTAAAGTGACAAGGGTTTCAGGATCCAGATCTAGGATAGATCTTACGTTATCTCTCGTCCAAGCAAAGAGCTCCTCATCGGCGAGCAAGCCATGCTTTACACACTCTGCTAAGCCACATAGCAATTCACGATGTGGTAAAGTCTTCAGAGTATTTGGATCGATGACCACAACTTTTGGCTGATAAAACGCACCGACTAGGTTTTTACCTTGCGGCACATTTACACCGACTTTCCCACCGACGCTGGCATCAACCATCGCAAGCAAGCTACAGGGAACTTGGATAAAGGGAACGCCGCGCAAATACGTAGCCGCAACAAAACCTGCGGTATCACCGACTACGCCACCCCCAAGCCCAATCACAGGGCTTCGTCTATCCAATCGAGAATTGAGCAGGGAATCGTAACAACTCGATACTGTCTGCAAAGACTTATGAGCTTCACCACCGGGAAACTCTATCATTTGCACGTGATATGAGCTCTTTTCCAAGCTCGCTTTTAATGACTCCCCATAGAGCTTGTTCACAGCGGAATCGGTCACAACCGCACACTTGCTCGCCGGCGCAAATTCTCGCACAATGCTGCCGAGATTTTCTAGGCTTCCCCCCTCTAAAATACCCGGTTCTAAAATACCCCGTTTTAAGATACCCGGTTCAATGCGAACTTCATACTGATGATTTGGAAGCTTAACTTCTACTATTGCCATGACTACCTTGTTATCGCTTCCTGTCTAAATAAACAGAACCGACGTTGAGAAATCGTCCTTTCCTAGTTTCCCGCACCGTTAGATCCTCTACATGCTCAGCATCATATCGCGGATGTTTGAGGCTCATTTCAAGCGGCACGTCGATTAGCTCGTCGCCCCAAAAGTATAAAATCCAATTTAACTGGCCGTCTGATTCGACTCGGAAGGTTCCGTTTTTGGTAGATTTGGTTTCTTCGGTCTCTCTGGTCTCAGGAAAATGGACTTCAACATCAACGTCTTTTACAGGCCTAAGAGTTCGATTATCAAGCACTACACCACGCACTTCGTAATTAGACGTCGCATGCGGCCACACCACGCAAGCGTTTAAACTAAGCAAAAGAGCTAGAGACGCGAGGAGTCTGCAGCGCCGACCTCTCTGCTGCGGAGACGCATTATTGCGAGGGGAAAAAGAATTTGGAAGCTTTATGATATTTGCTTTCATTTTTACTCACTTAGAAAGGCTCAAGCAGCACTTGCACAAGAATCATTAGGCTAAATCCGCCCATAAACGACCAGGCCACCTCGCCCCGAGATCTAGTCTCTAGCGCCTCCGGTATCAACTCATCAATAACCAAATACATCATCGCCCCAGCAGCGAAGCCAAAAAATGGCAACATCAATGGCTCAAAAAGCCAAACAAGAAGGCTTGCAGGAACCGCCGCAATCGGCTGAGGAAGACTGGTGAGAAAAGCAATAAAAAAGCATTTCGAAAAGGAAGCTCCATTAGCACGCAAGGGTAAAGCAACAGCGAGTCCCTCAGGTATATTGTGAATAGCGATGGCAATCGCGATATACAATCCAAGCCCATGCATAGATTGATGATGAACCTCTGAGGCAAAACCAACCCCGACGGCAACCCCTTCGGGAATCGAGTGGAACAACATCGCGATGAAAACAAGAACTTCGACCCTGCCGCCAAGTGGTTTGAGAAAGCGATGATCCAAGCGTTCTGGAGTGAGAAACTTATCGGCGAGCCAAAGAAAGGTACATCCAGAGAGCAGACCAGAGAGCGTCTTGAGCACCGGCACAAGACGAAGACCCTCTTCGCCACCCATCGTGAAGGCAGGCAGAAGTAAGTTGTAGACCGATGCCGCGAACATCAATCCACCGGCCGCACCATATCCTAGCCCAATTTTATCCTTAACATCGAAGCCACCAAAGAAAAGAGGAATGACGCCCAAGCCACAAGCAACACTGGCAAGCAGACCCGCGATTACGCTCTGCGTAACAAAGCCATACTCGCTCCAGATTTCATACATATTTACCGCCTTTCTCTGCTGAATGGGACTGTTGAAAATAAGATTAAGTGAAAAAATCAATATTCACAAATCCTTAGCTAAAACAACAATTGAATCTGCCGCAGCAGAAACTTAATAGTCATATTCCCAAGGCAGCAGCGAATAAGAGTAATGTAACCTTTACGATAATGCTCCCATTCTTGGACCGGCCACAGGGTTTCCCCGACTCTGTGGTCTTTTTTATTTCCTCTGCACAAAAAGCAGTATCAGCCGTTGAGGCTAAGGAGCTGGAGATTGCCCTAATCTGAGCCCATTCGTCTGATTAACCTGTACTCCCAAATCATGCCCTGGTATAACTAATCTGAAGTTAAACCAAGCACCCCCGGGAATCCCAAGGTAATGACGTCCAGCATTCGCACACTCAAAAAAATCGTTTGTTACACCATCCTAATTCTTCTTTCGACAAGCCTATCTCTCGCAGCACCGAGAGACTTCGATGCTGATGGTCTTGAGGATCTAGTGGCCTTCGACCCGAGCTCAAGTCAGTTCATAGTTCGCTTTAGTTCCCGTCCAGACAGTCCCGGCGAAAGCGTTGTCGGGCCACGCGGTAATGTTCCGACAATTGCGGACTTTAATAATGATGGAGTCGGCGACCAGGGAACATTCAATCGCTCTACCGGGACTTGGAGTTTCGTGATGAGCGATGGAAGTAGCTTCGACCTTCTCTTTGGCTCTCCGGGAGATATTCCCGTGCCCTCCTCTTACTCAGGTTTTGACTGCATTGATCTCGCTACGTTCAATCCGCTTACTGGACGTTGGACGATCTCGAACTGTGGTGTATTTGGACCACCACGTTTTGAAAACTTCGGACTCCCCGGAGATATTCCTGTGCCTGGGCGATACGACTCTGACAACCTTGACGATCTTGCCGTCGTCGATCCCGCTACCATGACCTGGCGCATTCGAGGGACGCGACGAGATCGCGTCTCAAGTGTTCAGTTCGGACTCCCTGGAGATATTCCTATTCCCGGCAATTACATCGGAGGCAGCACCTGGGAGCTTGCGGTGTACAGACCGAGCACCACTCAGATATTCGTTAATCACCAAGGCAACGTATTCGCCTTCCCTGCGCCGAGTGGATTAACCGGAGATCGCCCTATTGTCTTCGACGTTGAAGGAGATAGACGCGTTGATTTGACTTCCTTTCATCCAGCGCTGCAATCAGTAGATATTAACTCCTCTACCTTACTTAGCTTTAGTGGGGTTCCTCTGGGAACTACACCACTAAATATCCTCAGCAACACCAATGTGCTTGATTTCGACTCTCCTGCGCCAAGCTTGTATTTGCCGGCAAGAAGCACGCAGTACCAGCGTGGAGCGGTGGAAGGAGATTTCGATAGAGACCTTCGTTCAGAGTTTGTTTTCTTAAGAATCGCAAACGGCCTCACGCAATGGGTAGTACACAGCTCCTCCGGCCTAATCTATTCCTACGAATTTGGCTTTGCGAGCGATACCATCTTGACTGGGGATATTGATGGGGATCTACGTTCTGAGCCTGTCGCAGTTCGTGCACGCGGAGATGGTGGTCTTGACTGGTTTGTAAGAAACCCAGATGGCACTGCGACCCAGACATTCTTTGGGTTAGAGGGTGATCAGAATGTTCTTGGCGATTTCGACTGTGACGGAAAAGACGATCTTACCGTCGTTCGCACAAATGGAGTTGGGCTTGATTGGTACTTCCTACCTTCAAGTGAACGGTTCGAAAATCTAGAACGCCCAACCCTTACAAGCTTTGGCTTAGCCGGCGATAGCATCTTCGCTGCCGACATGAACGGTGACGGCTGTGACGAGGTTGTTGTCGCACAAAAGTTTGCGGGAGGACTTTGGTGGTATTGGAAATCGCTAATTACGGACGAGTTCGGCGCTATCCCATGGGGTTTCGCCGAAGGCGACCGGCCCCTCTCCCCGATGGACTTCGATGGAGACGCAAAAGCCGACCCAGTTATCGAACGACTCGAGGGCGATTTGCGGACCGCCTTTATTCGCATGAGTAATGGACAGGCACGAGTTGTGGAGCTCGGAAAAACCGGCACAGCACTTAGCGGCTTCTTTAACGGCTCTACAACCGCTGAAGTCGCCGTCTATATCCCTAAGGACGGGACCTCTCCAGGTCGCGCAACAGTGTATCGAGCTGATGGTTTCGCAGGGGATGTTATTCTCTCCCAAAGTCTTGCCGACGATACACTTGTTGTCCCCGGCGGGAGAAGTATTGTGCAAGAGGTTGAACCTGAAGTCGCTGAAGTAGAGTGCGACCTGGTCAGCACTTTCAATGACGGCGGTGGTGGACGTCTGTGGAAGCCTTTCTCTGATAACACAAGACAACCCGTCTTTCTCATGCCTCGTGTGTACTGGGAAATTGTGAGGACCATCGATGTCTTCGCTGCCGACGGAACGTTTTTGCTACATGGTGGACGCCGAGTCTGTTGCCCGAACGGAGGTCGAGCACACTTTGACGTCAGAGCGAATCCTTTCGAGCTTGACGAGTTTTCTCCACTCACGGTTCGTTTAAACTTCCGCGAAGGGGGCAATGAATGCCTGATTGTGCCTCTCGCTTCTGAACGGCACGACTGAGCGAATTGGTGACGACCCAACTCTATCCCGGAACTCTCGTCGCAGTTACTCGCCGCCACGCACGGCTGCTTACTCGCGATGGATCGATCCTAGAAGCCACAATCGGAAGTCGTTCATTGGAGCCTTGTGTCGGCGATGAGGTGATGTGGAAAAACGAACAGTCACAGATTTCTGTGGAAGAAATTCTGCCGCGCACAAACTGCTTGCTCCGTTCTTATGAACGGAAGACGAAGAAGTTAGCGGCTAACGTTGATCTGTTACTGGTAGTTACTGCCCCTGAACCACTACTAAACCTTAGTTCTCTTGATCGGATGCTCGCGGCAGCCCATAAAGAGAACATTCCGACCTGCATTGTCTTAAATAAGGCCGACCTCGAGAATTCAAAAGAGGCTCTCTCTCGCTTGGAGCAAATCTATTCGCAAGTCGCACTTCAAACACTTTATGTAAGCGCTCACAGCGGCGAGGGAGTGGACGATCTCGTAGAACTTTTGAAGCCAGACGAAAGAGAAAAAATTGCAATCGCCGGTGTTTCTGGCGTCGGAAAGAGCAGCTTACTCAACGAGCTAATACCGAACTCCGAAGCGCGAACCAGAGACGTAAGTCAAAGGACTGGACAGGGCAAGCAGACCACCTCACATGTCGAGGCTCATATCTATGCCGGTTCCGGCAAGCCTTCGTTTCTTATCGATCTGCCCGGCATTCAAAATTTCGGAGTGTCACACTTAAGCGATGTCGAAGTAAGAGATAGTCTTAAAGAGTTCGAGGCTTTTGCAGCAAACTGTCGCTTCAATAACTGCTGGCATCTCGCAGAACCCGACTGCGCTATTCAATCAGCACTAAAAAACGGTGAGCTGCCTCAGTCGAGATACGACTCCTATATCGACATGTTGCAAGAGGTCAGAGGACGCCAGGATTACTAGCCACTGCCGCCTCGAAGCACTTTAAGTTGCTTACGTCGCTTACC
>QIGM01000335.1 GCA_003230795.1 bacterium | reverse complement strand
GCTGTGCTGCTTACGCTAAACGTCAGAGACGCGATTATTCATCCAGTGTTTCTCGCTTTCATGCTGCAGAAGTTTCACTTTGAGCTCAAAGGGCAAAGATTTAGCGAAGAGACAGAGGCCGGCTTGATAAAGATGAGTGAAGAATTTAAGGATTTAGAGACTCAGGCCAAGGCAGCCTAGGTCTATGTGCATTTCTTGGTCCGATTTTTCTTAGGTATTACTGGGCCTTAACTCTTACGTTGACGTCCTTTGATTCAGGCCCCACAGCCTGATAAATTTAATCATCCTATATGGGTAGAAATTAATACTCCGTCGCTGCTAGTTCGTTCAGCCAACTAACAGCGACGCAGCACGTGCTGTTTTTTAGATTTCTCACCCTTACCCTAAATTTCTGATGAAAGGAGACCAGTATGTCTCTGCAAGTTTTGTTGGATGTGTTCTTCTTTTTGAACCAGAACATCCATTATTATGGCGGATGGCTTTGTGTCATTGTCGCCTGGTTTGTTGCCTTGGTGGTACTTATGCTTTGTGTCAGCGGTATTATCGGTCGTTGGCGGAAACGCCGTAGCGTAAAAGTCGAGACGCCGGTTCCGACCCCTGAGGCTTACGACTTAGCTCTAGCAACCCCGAAAGCAACCCCGAAGTCGCTCTTAGAAGTACTTTCCGAAATGGAGCGTCCTTTGATTCGTGGAGGAGCTGCAGACGATAGTGGAATCCTGAGCTTTTCAGCATGCTTTGTTTTCGAATCAGAAATGCTGCTTGGGAACAAACAGGCTGAAGATCGGTGGTGTGAGATTTTGGTAGTCAATGATGAGAATTGGACGCCGGATGAACACGAAGTGCCCGCGAACACGGTAGTGCTCGTAACTAACTCGGCGCGAGAATTTCAACGAATCGATCAACGCTCAACGGCGAAGCTCGACGCTGGATTCAAACGGTTACTGCTCAACTGTATTCGAGATGGCAAAGTGAGTGCCATCGCGGCTGGTGACTACGCAGAAGCCCCGCGAGTATAAAATACTTCGCCACCCCCGACGCAGCATTGAGGTTACCCCCAAGGTTCTCACTGCTGCGTCTCTTTTCAATTCAATTGCCCGACACATTTCGTAGTAAATACACAGGTATTTTCTATACCCCTGCCTGTGTGATAAGTCATTCCAGCTTCATCAATATCGTCAGTACCGATCAAGTAAGGAGAGGTGTCCGAGTGGCTTAAGGTGCACGCTTGGAAAGCGTGTGTGGGTTAATCGCCCACCGGGGGTTCGAATCCCCCCCTCTCCGCCACCAGTTCCGAGACAGCGTCCCCTTTTTAGCAGCAATTCTTGCAACCACAAGCAGTACTCGCTAAAGATATAAGCGGCCGGGTTTCGTGCAAGAGATCGTGTGAATCCCGTCAGGCCCGAGAGGGAGCAGCGGTAACGCTTACTTCTCTGTGTCGCGTTTGCTCGGCCACTTTTTTGGCACTTTTTCGGTCTATTTCTACCTAACAGGATTGTATCCATGTCCTATCTTGTCCTGGCGCGGAAGTTTCGTCCCCAGACATTTGAGTCTATCGTCGGACAGGAGCACATCACTCGCGCACTTGCGAACGCGATACTCAGAGAAAAAGTTTCACATTCATTTCTCTTCACTGGTCCTCGAGGTGTGGGTAAGACTACTTCGGCTAGAGTTCTTGCTCGTGCTCTAAATTGCACCGGGCGCAGCCTACCAGATCCGGGTCTTCCACATTCGGGGAGCTCTTCTGCGGACTCAAGTGAAAACTGGAAGAGCGTTGAGCCTTGCGGTGATTGTGCGAACTGCAAGGAGATTGCGCGCTCGGCGAGCATTGCCGTTTGGGAAATTGACGGTGCCTCAAATAACAGCGTCGATAATGTTAGAGAACTAATCGAGTCGCTGCGCTCTCTACCTCCTCCAGGCTCCAGTTACAAAATTTACATCATCGATGAAGTTCATATGCTCTCAGTTGCTGCGTTCAACGCGTTGCTGAAGAGTCTAGAGGAACCACCACCAAATACTATCTTTATCTTTGCGACGACAGAGCCGCATAAGATTCCAGATACTGTTATTTCTCGCTGTCAAAGACACGACTTTCGCAGGATTTCTACGGAAGTAATTCGTGATCGCCTGCTTGAGATTGCTAAAGCAGAGAGCGTGGAAATCGAAGAAGATGTCTGTATGTTCATTGCTCGACGTTCGCAGGGCGGAATGCGCGACGCGCAGTCCATGCTGGATCGTCTTATCGGCTTCTCATATGAGCGAATCACGCTAGACGTCGCGCAGAAGGTGTTCGGTGTCGTTGATCAGGGATATTTCTTTAAGTTAAGTGCGGCGGTTTTCGCCAAAGAACCAGAAAAGTGTTTCGACTTGCTTGATGAGGCCTTTGCTCAAAGCATTGACGTGCGTTCCTTTGTCGCGGACTTCATTACGCACTGGCGTTCTCTCTTAGTTCTTGGCACATCGCTTGAGTCGAATCCTCGCAGCGATCCTAAACGCCTTGCTGGTATCTTAGAGCTTACCGGTGGTGAATTTAAAGAGTTGCAAGAGCAAGTCTCTGCTACTACAGGCTTTGAACTCCAGCGACTTTTTGATATCGCGGAGAAAACAGCGGAGCAGTCTTTACGAAGTAACTTTTCTCGGTTTGTTCTCGAAGCCGGGGTTGCGAAGATGGCGACCTTGCAGTCCCTTCGTCCTCTGCCTCAAATACTAAGCGAAATCAAAGGTTCTTCCGCGGGTGGTTTTTCTGTGGGGAGTCGCTCGACGCCTCGCGCGGCTGCTCCAAGTGCGAAGCCCGCGATGAACCCTGTCGCGGAAACTGCGACACCGGTAGCAATAGCCAATCCAGAACCCGAGCGTTCGAACCAATCTGCTGAGACATCGGGGGTCCCAAAGCCTGAAGTGTTAGTAACTGAGCCTGAGGAAGAACCCTTCAATCCTTCATGGCAGGCCTTTCTCGCTCATGTGAAGTCTCGAAATGCGATAATTCTAGATACGTTTTTGAAGCGGGTGTCGCCAAACGTATTCGTCCGAGGGAAGCTCAATATCGAGGCTGCGAACTTTGACTTGGAATCGCTTCGCGATGTTGAGACCGATCGTCTATTGCGCGCCTGTCTTTTCAGCTATTCGGGTCTTGAACAGTGGGATATAAAGCTAATTGAGCATGAGGTGATTGCAGCCAAAGGTTCCGCAAGCGTCCCCTCGGGGCGAAAAGGCTTTTCAAACGGCGGCCAAAGCGAATCTGCGAAAGGAGGCTCTGGACGACCTGCTGCCGGGAGCCTTAGGAATCGGGGCGTCAGGAAAGCGAGGACACTTATTCCGGGATCTGTCGCCGCCCAAGAGGTTGAGCAAGATCTCATCAAACGCAAACGCGTGGAAGATGAAGCTCGTTCGGGAGAGTTGGTCAAGGCAGCACTTAGCGTTTTTGCTGGAAGTAAAGTTGAGCGCGTAGAGCCGCTTGCAGCAAAGTCACGAAATTAGGCTATGCTAGCAATAAATAAAAACCTGCGTGACGATTGAACGTTCCCCCCAGAAAAGGGGACATAAATACTACTCGCAATGGTCATTGATTGGAAAAATAAAATTTCATACTGTAAGTAGTATTTATGTCCTCTATTTATCCCGCGACCATGCGCCGGCTCATTAATGAGCTCTCTAAGTTACCTTCTATAGGTGAAAAGAGTGCTGGTCGTTTGGCATATCATCTTTTGACGGGCGACACATCGGCAAGTAACGATCTTGCAGAAGCTATCCGTGAAGCAGTAGAACGAGTGTCGCTCTGCACTGTTTGTTATTTCATCTCAGAATCTCCCATCTGCCCACTTTGCCAAGATGTGCGTCGTGCCCATGATGTGCTTTGCGTGGTCGAGAAGCCGGCTGATGTTATTGCGCTCGAGAAGAGCGGTGGGTTTCGCGGAATCTATCATGTCCTTCACGGTGTGTGGTCACCTCTCAAAGGAATTGGCCCTGAACATACAAAGATTTCAGAATTACTTCGTCGCCTGCAATTAGATGAGTCTACTCTGGCAGCAGAACGAGACCCGCTAAAGCTTCCACTCCAAGAAGTAATTCTTGCAACCAGCACCACAGTGGAAGGAGACGCGACCGCTTTGTACGTTGCGGGCTTGGTTGAAGAGCTTGGCGTGAAGGTGACAAGAATTGCTCAGGGTATCCCTAAGGGTGGTGAGCTTGAATACGCCGATGAGTTGACGTTGAACCTTTCTATGGAAGGACGTCGCTCTCTCTAATCAGCAGTAGTGACGACGCTGTCGTCTTCGAATGAGGAGAAACCGTAGTGAAACGATCCCCGTATAGCCGATTCCTCAAAGACGAGCTTACGCTACGCGATTATCTGGCGATTGATCGAACGATTCTCGCAAATGAGCGAACTTTCCTCTCTTACGTCAATACTGGGCTAGCCTTAATTGTTACAGGCGTCTCCTTAGTGAAATTCTTCACCAGCGATGTGCTGAGTCTTATTGGAGGAGTAATAGTGGTGAGCGGTGCAATCGTTTTTATTGTAGGGGCGATTAGTTTTTTCCGTGGGCGCCAGAAATACGAGAATCTTGCTCGAAAAGAGCGTGAGGAGTAAGCGAGTCTTGCTCTCTCCTCGGACATTGAACATTCCTTCTTCTTGAGGTAGTTCTGTCGTTCGCCCAAAATATATGCCTTACCGGTTTGAATGAATGTCTGAACGTACACACCACTTCCAGAAGTTTTTAGCTGCGAAATTTTTCACCTTCGTTGTGTTGGTCGTTTTCCTATTTGTTGGGCCCGCTAAGGCAAATGAGAGTCGAGCGCGTCTGACTTCAGACAATGCGAAGTCTGCTAAGTTAGCCTCGGACGAAGTCCTGCACACTCCGCCAGTTGATACTGCGCTCTACAGTCGAGCACCATCGGAATTGACCAAGAAGGAACGCTGGAAGCTTCGTTACCACGGTCTGAGGATGGCGCCACTTGATCCGCGGCATTGGGCATTCAGACGAATTGATCAAACCGATAATCGTCGACTGGTCCCAATTCGTCCATTTTATCTTAAGGAATCAGACGATGGAAACTTTCGCTTAGAGCAGGTTGTGATTCGCTTTCGATTTGATCCAGCAAGTCAGCATCAAATGCTCGAAGCCCCGTCGCTGCATTCTCCTCTCCTCGATCTGGAATTTAACGGAGATTTTCGCATGGGGCTGCCTGGAGAGCGGCCGCCGGAAGATTCATCCTACGTGTTCCGTCTGTCCTTCTCTCCACTCTATCCAAGTGGATTCTATTACCGTTCGCATCTTCGTTCCTTGCGACTTGATGATGCCGCTTACTCGATTGTCTCAGGTCAAATTCATGAGCTTAAGCTTGAAGTCTCCGAGAAAGAGGCACGCGTAAGTATCGACGGTAAACGCCAGGGACGTATTGCAGGGGAGAACCTTTCGCGAGGACTTTTTAGTCTTAACGTGGATTGGCATCCTATTACGATAGAATCGCTCGAAGTCCGAGGTTCGAAGCTGGGTAAAGATGGGGCGAGAAGTGCTGTGCGCGTTTCCGGCTTGGTGAGTGTTGAGGAGAACCAATGAGAGATATTGGACTTGCATTAGGCTTTGGCGTCCTTGTGGTGATTGCAACTCTTGCGGGCGCAGAGGGTCTGCTTCGAGTGTTACCCGCCGACTTATTACCGAAGCGAGCGCAGCAGTCTCCACCGTTTGTCGAGAAGGATCAGGTAAATATCGTTTACCGAAAGCATAACTTTCGCGGGAAGCGTCCTTGTAAAGATTGTCCAGAAGACTTAGTTCGAATTCTTGCAATGGGCGGTTCAAGCACTATGGGCATACCAATGCTTTTTGCTGGCCGAACCTACTCGGCCGAACTACAGCGCCTACTTGATGAGCGTCGCCCCGGAGAAAGATACGAAGTGCTAAACGGCGGTATTGGTGGATTCGGAATCACGCAGGTCTATTCTGCGCTGAAAGAAGAGCTGCTGAAGTATAAGCCCGACATCGTCACTATTTCGTGTTGGTTTAACGATACTGCACCGAGTCCTGGTTGGTATTCAATACCTGGACTCTCTGATTGGGAAGGCTACCATGAAGCTCGTCGCTTGCAGGAAATAGGGGAGATGCCAGTCGTTAAGTTCGTCCGAGGAACCCGACTCTATGCGGCTGCGCGACATTATTTGCTCGCATCACGTGCTGCGGTCCTGGGTCGAGCTACTACAAAGAAGCGAAAACGACGTCCGAGGATGACCCCGAGCGAGTTTCATTTTGCACTTGAGGAAATTGCGAAGCTCGGCAAGGAGCACGGCTTTCTTCTCGTGTTAGTTACTGAGGCTAAAAGTCGCAGCGCTGACTGGACGAAGGAGCGAGGGCGTAATTCCTATTTAGAAGTAATGGAGCAGTTCGCCAACGATCATGGCTTTCCATTGGTTGATACCCTGACGCCACTGAGTGAACGTCGAGACCAATGGCTGTTTTACGATTTCATTCATCCAAACCCTGCGGGTCACGGCGTAATTGCAGAGGCTATGTATGATGAGCTCTTTCGCTCGGCGCCCAAAAAGCCGCTTGAAGCCTTATGGAATAAGAAAAACGTCGACTACTCTCGTCCGGAAGCGGTTAAAAAAGTCCACCTCCAGCTTGAGCGGGCTCCAGCCGTTAATTCCTCTCTAACGGTTGAAGCTAGAGTCCCGTTTCTTCAGGAAGGAGCGGCGAAGCTTGTTGTGAGTGGTGATGGTTACGGGAAGCAGTCGTTCTCAGGGCTAAGTAGCGAGTTTCGACGTTTCGAAATACCTCTAGGAGATTTTTCTCAAGCGCCTCCGATAGCGGATTATTTTCTCCACGCTGAGATAGTTCGTGATCTGAAAGCTGGTTATCCCGTTGGCAACACCGGTATGCATTCACCTACCTCAATCTCACTGAAGAGCGGCGGTAAGGACTATGGATGGACGGTTGAAATGAGAGTTGCGGGTGTCCGCCATGATCAGGACTTTCGGGGTTATAACGCAGTCATTATCGGAGCGCGTTCGGGTAAGGTACTGCACTCAACTGTGTTCGATGTGTATGGAAACGCTGAGGAAAATAAACGTCTCCACAACTTCTTGTTTTCGCTCAAGGCATTCTATGAAGAGGGCACGCCCCCCATTGTTGCCTTTGCTGTGAAGACAGACGGGCGACACAACGCCGATGAAGAACTTCTGCTCTATCGGAGGTAGTGGGGAATTGCCCAAGACATTTGAGTCTTTCGTTCTTCTTGGCTCGCCTGGTGCAAAGGTCGGCACGGCGCTTGAAGAATCAGGTGCCCGCTTGATTGAGACCAGCTTGGGCAATAGCAGTCACGAAGGAGAGAATCTGCTGCAAGTTCGGCTACCGAAGGCACCAGAGTATGTTTCTATCTATTCCGGTGGTGTTGAACTTCTTAACTAGGGCCAAAGCGTCCTAATCTGAGCTGCCGCGAATAGCCTCATCCAAGAGTCCGTGGCGTAGGGAGAAGATACTCGCACGAATACTCGAAGCGCCAACATGCTTGCTTATTTCTTCGAGAATGATCGCTCCGGCTACGATGATGTCCGCGCGATTTCGTTCTATCCCTTCTATTTTGCACCGCGTTTCAAAGTCGCAAGTGCATAGCAGATGCGTAAGTTCATTTAACTCGCTCGCAGTGAGGGTAGAGGCCTTACGTCTCTTTTTCGCCCGCAGTTTGCAGAGAGAACGAACCGTGCCGCTTGAGCCAATAATTTTGTCGTATGCCACTCCAGGCAGGTGCTCTTGTAGATGCGTACCAATGTGTTTCCGCAGGTTGCTGATTGCGGTCGTGGAGGGAGGGGAGCAATCGTCTTCTTCGCATTGGAGGAATGTATGATTCTCTCTAATCGCTCCCAGAAGAATGCTTCGTGGAGCAGAGATAGTTTTGTCTCGAAGTTCAGAGATTTCAGTACTGCCTCCGCCTATATCAACGAGCAAATATTCCCCTTCGAGATTTTTTTCGTTCAAAAGTATACCTTGAGCAGTGAGTAAGGCTTCTTGCTCGCCGCTTAGAAGCCGAACCTTGTGCTCGCAAATTTGCTCAAGCTCGCTAATAAACTCTGTCCCGTCCCTTGCCTCGCGCAATGCGCTGGTAGCGCCGATAAGGACACGGTCGACGCGATGACGTTCACAGAGGCGAGGAAGTCGGCGAAAGAAATCACGAGTTTCTTTCTTGCCTGTAGGATTTAGGGTGCCGCTAGAATAGAGCCCCTCGCCGAGACGAGGCATAAGGCTCTCCCGTGCAATCTTCTTGAGCTGCTTACT
>QIGM01000549.1 GCA_003230795.1 bacterium | reverse complement strand
TGGATACTCATCTAGAAAAAAGAGCCTCCGTGGCGATTGATACGGACCCTCCGTAGGAGATAAAGAATATAGTCGTCAAGACACTGCAAAACCCCGATCAGGGTTTTTTCCACCATAACAGCTACGCTTTAGCCTAAAGCAACGAACGTTGTTCAACCCAAAAACGGGAATTTTTAAAGTGCGACGACTATATAATAGAGGTTCGTAACCCGAGCTCTCTTCTCACATAGAGTAGAGATGCGATGTTCCAATAAGCAACCGAGATAGCCGTGGCAACTCCTGCTCCTTCGATACCCCAAATAGGGATAAACAATAGATTCAAGACAATATTGAGCACCGCACTCGATGCGGCAAATTTGAGCGCTTTATGCTGGTATCCGGTCATGCTCAGCACATACCCTACGGAACCGCAAAAGGCGCTTATTGAATTTCCAACGAGAAGGAGGACAAACACGGGGTAGGCGACGACAAATGCATCTCCGAACATTGAAAGGAAATACTTGCCGCCAACAACGAGCACGATAACGATCGGGATCGTCGCAGCGCAAATGAATCGTGCGGCCATCGTAAGCATTCTTTGCAGCTCTTCTTTCTTCTCCTCGGTGTAGAGAGAGGAAATAATCGGAGCCATAATCATGTTTACCGCTCCCGTTCCAAAGACGGCTAGTCGTGCTCCTCGACTGGCGACGACATAGAATCCAGCTTGCGTGGTGTCTAGAAACATCCCAATCATGATTGTATCAACTCGATTCATGATTCGAAGCATTCCCGATAAGAGCAAAAGGGATAGACCGCAACGAATCCATTCTGAAGGAAGCGTTTGCGATTCGATTCCTTTGCTCTCCTCCGGAAGTCGACTGCGTAGCCAGTAGCCGCCAAGGATGAAGGTAGCGATATGAGCACCGAGGTCGATAGTCATCATTGTTGAGCCGCTGATCGGTTCAGAGATAAAGAAATAAAGAAGAAAAGCTCCCGAGATAAGCAGTACGGGACGAAGAATCATTCCGGGTAGCTGCGCAAGCACCACGGAGCGAAGCGCTCGCAAGGCTGCAACTCGAAGCGCCGATAAGGAACTAAACGGAAGGATTATCCAGGCAATAAGGAAGGTCCAATACAGCTCGGGACTCATTCGATCTTGAAGAAAGAACACGGCCAAAGATGCAAAGCATAAAACACCGATGCTTACGGCGAGTACATACTTTCCACCGAATGAAAGTATTCCTCGGAAGAGAGCCCATTCTCCACTTGATTTGTATTGGGCAAGGTAGCGAACGAAGGTGGTGTCGAAGCCTACTTTGGACAAGAGTACCAGTACGGCTACCCAGGTGAAGGCGTACACGTAGATGCCGTAGTTTTCTGGGCCAAGAAGGCGAGCGAGTACGATATGGGTAAGAAGGGTAAGAAGCGTTCCCGCAAGATTAATTAAAAAGCCAGCAGAGGCTCCTTTGGCAATGACTGCCTCCAAGCGCTCATTGTTTGAGGAGAAGAGCCGACGCAGGCGATGCAATCGAGCGGTGCTGCTGTCGTTGGAATCTACTTCCATTTAGAGAATGCTCGGTGTGTATTCCTCCAAACGAGCCGACGGTGATTGAAGCCTCTCTTTTTGGCTGGGGAACTAGGGGGTAAAATTTATTTGAGGGAGTGTCGTATCACTTATCAATAACCGAGGCAATGAGTGGGGGTTTGGGCTAATTAGAGGAAATTCAAAGGTTTCTTTCGGCTTTTGAAGTGATTCCGGGGGTCTGGACTTCGATCGAGCGCATACTTTACAAAGTATATCTGAAATTCGTATATAGTCATCTCGTTTGGAGCTTAGCCTTAGAAACTGACCCCTAGTCAGCTTACGGCAGAGCGTCGCAACAAAAATCTAAGATTGAGCTCTTCAACTTCTGGAGAAGTGCATCGTGTGTGGAATCGCTGGCTTTATCGAGCCGCCTGGCCAAAGCGCGGATATTGACGCTGTTCTCCGTCGAATGGGAGAAGCCATCTCGCATCGGGGACCGGACAGCTGGGGACAGTGGTCCGACCCAAAGAGCGGTGTAGGCTTTTCACATCGACGCTTGGCGATAGTTGACCTTTCTGCCGAGGGGCATCAACCGATGCACTCTAACTCGGGGCGGTATGTCCTGATTTATAACGGAGAAGTCTACAATTTTCAGGAGCTAAGAAAGGAACTAGAGAGCCACGGAGAACGGTTTCGTGGACACTCTGATACAGAAGTATTGCTCGCGGGCATTGAGGCATGGGGATTGTTCGAGACGCTCAAGCGCGCAGTCGGCATGTTCGCTTTTGCGCTCTGGGATATGTCTGATCGTGTGCTTCATCTTGGCCGCGATCGTATGGGCGAGAAGCCGCTCTACTACGGTGTGCAGGGAAATACACTTTTATTTGGTTCAGAGCTCAAAGCGCTTCGCGCGCACCCCAGATGGGATGCAGAAGTTAATCGAGATGCGCTTTGCCTCCTTCTTCGAAACAGCTACATTGCCGAGCCGTATTCGATATACCAAGGAATCAGTAAACTTCAGCCCGGCACAGTGGCGAGCTTCTCTGAGCGCTCGAAGTATACTACGCCGGAAATTACGCAGTACTGGTCCCTACAGGCTGCAGCGGAGGAGGGAGAACGGAACCCACTCTCCTTGAATTATGCCGAGGCATTGGACGAATTCGAAAGACTGCTTCGGCAAGCGATTCGAGGTCAGATGATTTCCGATGTTCCGCTTGGAGCATTTCTTTCTGGCGGTGTGGATTCTTCAACCATTGTTTCCTTAATGCAGGATGAAAGTAATAGCCCAGTAAAAACGTTTACCATTGGTTTTAACGAGTCAAAGTATAATGAAGCGGAATATGCGAAGGCGGTCGCGGCGCACTTGGGAACCGATCACTTCGAGACTTACGTGAGTGCTCAAGATGCGCTCGATGTTGTGCCAATGCTTCCAACGCTTTTCGATGAACCCTTCGCCGATCCCTCGATGATTCCCACCTACCTTGTCTCGAAGCTAACGCGAAGCAAGGTCACGGTGAGCCTCTCGGGTGATGCCGGTGACGAGCTTCTTGCCGGCTACCGTCGGTATCATGAGACGGCGAGTATGTGGAAGAAGATTGGCTGGGCTCCACTGCCACTTCGACGGGCGTTTGCCTCAATGTTGGGCAGCGCACCTTTGCGTTCTCAGCCGATGTGGAATCGTTTGTTGTCATCCCATGGGTCGGCCGGAAGTGGGGAGGAATCTTTGCAGAAACTTATCGAAGTGCTGCGCATGGACTCCGCAAGGGGTTTGTATAAGCGCGTTCTTGGACACTGGAAGGACCCCGCTTCAGTGGTGCTCGGGTCTCAGGAACCGCTGACTGCACTTAGCGATCTAGATCGTCCGCTTGCACTGGAAACGCTTCTGCATCAGTTGATGTGTATTGACTGCCTCGGCTATCTTCCGGGAGATATTCTTACGAAGGTGGATCGTGCTGGAATGGCGGTTAGCTTAGAATCGCGCATCCCTATGCTCGACCATCGATTGATTGAGTTTCTATGGAAGCTGCCGATTGAGCAGAAGTGCGCTCCTGGTAGAAGTAAGCGTCTTTTGCGAGATGTGCTCGACCGCTATGTGCCGAAACATCTAATTGAACGTCCTAAGACTGGGTTCGGCATACCGGTTCACCAATGGCTGCGTGAACCCTTACGAGATTGGGCGGAGAGTCTGCTCGATGAGAAGCAGCTTCGTGAACAAGGTTTTTTTAATGTCGAGGTCGTTCGTAGAACGTGGCAGTCTCATATTACAGGAGATAGAGATCTAGGATTCTACCTCTGGGACATTCTCATGTTTCAGTCTTGGCTTGAGCAGTCAGGCTAAGGATCTCGGCTTAGAAAACGGTAACGCTCAGAATACGCGGAGCGTCCGGTGGAACATTATCTCCTCCGCCTAATTCAACTTCGTCGAGAAAGGAATGAAGCCAGTCTTCGAGGTTGGTGTAACCATTCCCATTATCGTCGGCTCCCGGGTTTGCCGGGATGCTCAATGCTCTTGAATTGTTCGCACGTGTTGGCCATCCACCTGCGTTTCTACTGCATCCGCTAATACAGTCTTTTACTGTTCCTGTGCCGTTTTTGGCTTCGGCAATAATTCGGCTATCTGGTTGTAAATTCAGAGCGATGCGATCTGCTGGCCGTGAGCCGACATCGCCGTCATCGACGATGCTTGCGTAGGCATCCTGTGCCGATTCGATGTTTACATTAGAAAGATTGAACGCGGGGCTATTGACTCGATGCTGCGATTCACTGACGCTTGGGGCGACAATCGACCATTCGTTTCCGGAGTCATTCGGACGTAAATGCGTATTGATATTTCCACTCACATAGACCTTGGTACCATTTGGCAGTCCCTGCGCTACCGTACCGCAAAGCGAATGCTGATTGGTGGAGTCATTAGGACCGTTTTTGTCGTAGTTTCCGACGAAGGTGTAGAAGGAAGCGAGGTTCGTTGATGCTTGGTCGGTGATATGAAGGGTGCTGTCGCAACCCTGATCGATTGCGTTGTAACGAACGTTGTTGATCCACTCAATACGAGAATCAGCAGTGGTCTTGGGGTTCCGAGCCGTAAAGTGTGTCCACAAATTATGGTGCAGAGTGGTAAACTTCACCGGAAACAACTCGCCCGTAGCAGAACTTCGACCGCCCCAGGAGGCACCGAATCGGTGGCTCGGATTGACGTTCTCAGCGTTAATCGTTCGACTGATGGTAATGTTTCTTACGGTGCCGGAGAAGGCATCAATATTTTCATCCATTCCCCAGAGGATGGTGCAGTGATCAACGATTACGTTGTTAACATTGTTGCCGTAGAAGCTGAGCGTGTCTCTAACATTTTCATCCCCATTTGGTCCGGCAGCGTTGGTAATATGCTGAATAACGACGTCATTAGTCTGTACGACAATACTGGAGTTTCTACGAAAGATACCCGGAGCCGGTGCGGTCTGCCCGGCAATGGTAATATACGGGTTGGCGATTGAGAGTCGTGCGTTATCAGTAATAACACCTGAAACTTCGAATACGCATACTCGTGGACCGGACGCTTCGACGCAGGCTCGCAGTGAACCTGATCCTGAAGCGTTTAAGTTCGTGACTTTATGCACCGTGGTGTTCGCAGGAATTCCAGCATGCCGTCCGCTTCCTCCAGGTGTCTCGGAACCAAATCCTGATGCCCCAGGGAAAGCAGGGAGAGCGAATGCGTGCAGAGGGAACAAAAGAAAGCTTAGTCCGAGGAGGACTCGGATGCTGAGGTAAGAACACAAAGTAGTTTTAGTCTGGCACATAGCAGCTACAACCTGTTGGCACCCTGGCGCTTTGCCAAAGAAATTAGGTGATTATCATCCCTCTTTCTTTCGATTCTGCGGCAACAATGCTCGCTTCAAAAATCTCAATAACCGCAGAATTTGAGCTACATTCCTACCCGACAATGGCGCCAAGCCTTGTGTGAGTCCCTCAACAGTCCCTTTTAGTGGGTCTGCATCATATATGCCAACAAATGAAGCATTCTAAGCTGAATAGAGACTAGATTCGGATAAATTCCGCTAGGTATGAAGAAGGGTTTTACCGTGTTCTATGAAAGATTTAGCGGGGGGCTACCTGAAAGCTACCCGGCGGCAAGGGTGCGATGACGTCACCAGATGTTTCTACGTTTGAAGAAAAAAGGTGAAGCCAATTCTCTAAGTTCGTGTATCCGTCACCGTTATCGTCGCCATGCGGATTAGCCGGCAGCGTCAGCACGCGAGTGTTGCGTAGCATTGACGGCCATCCGCCGACATTTTCTTTGCACGCAGCGCGACCGTCGTTTTTGATGCAATTCACGTAGCTGCCTTTAGAGTTCTTTACATTCTCAATGAGTTTGAGGTCGACCGAGTCACGTTCTGCAGGCCGAGAGCCCGCGTTTTTTAAGACTAGGCGGTACGCCTGAGTTGCTCCCACCGCCTTTACTTTACTTGGGATCGCCGCTTGTCTTGTTCTGTAAGGAGAACTCGGTAGATAACCCATGATTCGCCACTCAGACTGTGACAGATTGCCGCGTTGAGGGCCGAGATTGCTTTTCAGATATATGCGCGAGTTTTTGTTTAGAAAACCATTCGCAAAAATCGTCTCTGATTTACTGCTCCTCGGTCCAGCTTTGTAGAAATTTCCAACAAAGTTCAAAAACTGTGGTCGTTTTGTTTTGTGGTTGTCGGAGAAGTTGCTGGTATGTGAAATCGAGTTATTCCAGCCGTACACGACGTTATTCACAAATTCGCCGGAATTGTCACTGCGGAATTTGGGATTTCGACTTGGATTGAGCGCAAGAAGAGAGTTGTGAATCGACAGGTTTTTCGTCCCATGGCTAAAAAGCATTCCGTATCCGCCTGGACCTTCATCCTTACCGGGGTCAAGAAGGGCCTGCGCAATAATCATATTGCTAAAGGTTATGTCGTGAACTTTGCTGCAACACGTTGAGACGTTCTCATCAACCCCCCAGTAAACAGAAACGTGGTCGACAATGACTCGGAACGTATTCGAACTCGTTTCGTAAATTTGTATCCCATCCCGATCCGGGTAAGCCTGCCATTCTGGGTGCTGCTCTCCTACTCGAATACGTATATGCTGCACAACGACGTCATGCGCTTGAATACGAAGGCTGGCGTGTCGCAATTCAATGCCAGGGAAGGGCGCTGTTTGACCGGCGATGGTTAGATAGGGATTTCCTATTTTTAGTGATCTCCGAAGTTCGATCGGACCAGAAACTTCAAAAATACAAACTCTAGGTCCAGACGCTTCAACGCATGCTCGTAGAGAACCGGATCCGCTGTCTTTGAGATTAGTGACCCTTAGTATCTTTCCCCGCGGCGTACTTCGATTTCTACCACTGCCACCGACGGATTCGGAGCCATATCCTTGAGCGCCAGGAAAAGCAGGGAGGGCATGCGCAGACGCCAAGCAAAAAATCGGGAATAGGGTAAATAGAAAATACGATAAAATTCTTAGTGTCATGGAGAAGTATTTAGTGTCATGGAGAAGTATTTAGTGTCATGGAGAAGTATGAAGTATATGGAGAAGTGTAAGGCTCGTTGAAAAGGTGGTCGGGTGATCGAATTATGCACCCTTAAGACGAATGAGACTGTGAAAATTCACACTAGCATATCAAGTATTTTGCTTGAAGCGAAAGAACTAAGCGCCAGGCCCCACTCGCTTTCCTCTGCATTTTAGTATAGAAAAGGTGAACCCGTTCCTCTGCCGCGTGTCTTGAACGAGGATAATTCGGAGAGCTTAGGACGTACAGAGACTTTGAAGATGTATGAGGTAATTCTAAAACGTGCGCTTGACTTTCTTGTGGCCTCTCTAGCACTTCTTCTTGTCTCACCTCTTATTTTGAGTGTGATTGCGATTTTAGTAATCGTGAATCGTGGCCTCGTATTCTTCCCGCAACAGCGCCCTGGTAAGAACTCCGTCCCGTTTAATATC
>QIGM01000353.1 GCA_003230795.1 bacterium | reverse complement strand
GTATCCTCCAAATGCGGGTGATTTGGTTCAGGGTCTAAAAAACGAGCAAATTTTAGTGCGCCCCCGATCTGGCCCTGGCATCGAAGGAACGGTTCGCATTACAATCGGCACGCTTCAGAACACCGAGATGCTTATTCGGGCGCTTGAGAAAATTTGGGTTTAAGATTTGGCCTCAGTAAGTCGTTTACTCGTATTACGATAGCAAGAAACGTCACAAGTTCGGAACTCAAAACACTGCCGAGAGGTTCTAGAAATGTCACCTAAGGGAAATAATGCGATTCTAAGCGAAGTGCTTGCTGGCCTCATGCGCCGATACACTGAGCGTGTGCCTGATGTGCGCAAAATAGTTGACTTGATGATTCAAGAAGGTCTTGTCGGTACTATTGATGAGATCGATAACGATCATGTCGCTTTTCGAACAATGGGTGTGCCGCAGCTCGGCATAGCGTCTTTGGAGAAAATTTTCCTTCATTATGGATACGAAAAGAAAGATAATTATTCCTTCGAAACGAAGAAGCTAAATGCCTTTTGGTATTCTCCACCGGAGGATAGGTTTCCACGTATTTTCATTAGCGAATTGCGTGTGGAGGATTTGAGTCCAGAGACTCAAGCGCTGATCCAGTCTTATACCGATGAAGTAAAAGGCGATCCGGTTGATTTACTTGATCTAGACGACGCATCAGTCGTCGATGCCTTTCTGCACAAACCTCTCTGGCGCACGCCGAGTTGGCAGCACTATTCTCAGCTTCTAGACGAGAGTGAATATGCTGGCTGGACAATTTACAATCGTTACTACCTCAATCATTTTACTATCAGTGTGCACAATCTTTCCAAGGGTAGAGAAAAGCTTGAGGGCTTTAACGACTTATTGCTTCAAAACGGTATTAAGCTCAATAACTCTGGTGGAGTTATTAAGACCAGTCCTGATGAAAAACTACGACAGAGTTCCACCGTTGCGGAAACGGTGGAAGCCGAATTTGCGGAAGAAGATGGCTCTACGTCAACGCATACGATTGCGGGGTCTTATGTGGAGTTCGCAGAGCGTTCGGTTTTAGATGAGTTTGCGCATCTTGCTCCGGAAGATGTTCAACGAAAGCATCGGAGAGATGGGTTCGCAGTTGGGAATGCGGATAAGATCTTTGAGAGCACTTTTCGGTCTCAGGTGGAGATTGATTCTTAAGGTCTTTGCTTGTTCGGCTATTTCAGTGTTGGGGGTTTAGGTTCGGGGGGAAATGGCTCCCTTCGGTCCGCTTGAGTTTCCCCCCGAACCTAAACCCCCAACACTGAAATAGCCGTCGGCCAGTGCTTTGTATAAGGGTCGCGGAGCGAAAAGGGGGGAGGCATTGGCGGAAGTTGCAGTCGCAACTTCTTTCGTCCTTAGAGCAGGTCGCCGGGATCTACATCGACGCTTAGGCGCAAATCTTCGAAACCTTTGATATTGGATTTCCAGGCATTTAGTGTGCCGGCTAGTTGGGAGATTATTCGGGCGGAGGGGGCTTTTACTAGGAGGTGGAGTCGGTGTCGTCCGCGGAGTCGTTCGTAGGGGGCTAGGGCGGGTCCTAGGAGAGTTACTTCAACTTTTTTATCGCTCTGATTGGCAATGGTTTGCAGTGCGTCTCGGCAAATATCTTTGACCATCTCGGCGCCTCGATTCGCTTCTCCGAGATCGGGGCTTGAGACTAGTAGTCTAAGCAAACGTCCAACCGGGGGGTAGAATAGCTTTTTTCGATATTCTAACTCATAGCGCGCGAAGGCTTTAAATCGACCAGTGACGGTTGCGACTAGGGTTGGATGCTCTGGCTCTCTTGTTTGCACCAGCACGCGACCAGCTTCCGTTCCGCGACCGGCACGTCCTGACGCTTGGGTGATGAGTTGATAAACCTTTTCGCTTGAACGGAAGTCGGGCAGGTGTAGTCCGACATCGGCATCAATTACTCCGACGAGGGTCACTCCGGGGAGATCGTGTCCTTTAGCAATCATTTGAGTGCCGACTAAAATATCAGCCTCACCGCTTCTCATGCTGCTGAGGATACGTCGGTAAGCGCCCTTGGTGCCGACGGTGTCTCGGTCCATGCGGATGATGCGGGCTTCTGGGAATAATTCACGGAGTTCATCAACAACTTTTTCTGTTCCTGATCCTCGATGCTCGAGCGCTCCTATTTTGTCTGTGACTCGCTCCTTTTCTAACGGAGCACCTTTTGCATCTACTTCTACCCTGAAGGTCTTTGGGTCCCGACAGCTAGGACAATGCGGAGGAGGTGCTTTCGATATTCCACAGTAGTGGCAGAGGAGATGATGTTTTGACTTATGGTAAGTGAGAGGCACTGAACAGTCTGTGCAGCTAATGACCTCGCTACAAGTTTCACACTGCAGATAGCTCGCAAATCCTCGGCGGTTATACATCACGACGACTTGAGATTTCTGCGCAAGCGTTTCCTCGATAGCTTTAAATAGAGGAGGGGTGATGTTTTCAGAAGGCATGTCCTTCTTTTTGATTTTTCGAACATCTATTAGTTCGGGCGTAGGAACCGAGCGAGGACTTGCTCTCTCGGGGAGTTCAAGGAGGCGGTACCGCTTCTTTTGGACATTTACTAAACTCTCCAAGCTAGGAGTCGCCGAGCCTAACAAGATTGGGCAGGAGGCAAATTTCGCTCTCATGACTGCTGTGTCCCGCGCTTGATATCGAAAACCTTCGCTCTGCTTGTAGGAACCCTCGTGTTCTTCATCGACAACGATTAGTCCGAGGTTTTGTAGCGGCGCGAAAATTGCCGAACGAGCCCCAATCGCGACCCGTACTCGGCCATCAAGAAGGGATTGCCAAGCATCCCACCTAGCGCCTGCCCCAACTTGGGAGTGGAGTAAGGCTATTGGTACGTTGAGGCGGGCTTTGAATTGGTCGAGGAATTGAGGTGTCAGCGAAATCTCCGGAACGACAATCAAGGCGCTTTGATTTTTCTCTAGTACCTTCTCAATCGATTGTAAATACACCTCAGTCTTCCCGCTTCCGGTGACTCCAAAAAGTAAGAAGGGGCTAAAAGTTCCAGCGTCAATGGCACCATGGATTTTTTTTAACGCCGAGGACTGTCCTTCCGTGAGCTGGCTTGGACGCTCACTTGCGAAAACCCCCTCTGAGTTTCCACCAGAGTTTGAGACGACAGCAAGATGGGCAGTGGTTTGTATTTCGACTAATCCTTTTTCTTCGAGGCTGCGAAGTGAGCTTAAGGGATTTTTCGATATGGAGGCGAGCTCTTTCAGTGTTGTCGGTGTGCTGCACTCTGCGAGATAAGCAAGAAGCTTGGCTTGGGTCGGAGCTTTGCGAATGAGAGATTCAAATAACGTTGGATCTTCTTCTAGAGTAGCAAAGAGCTTAGAGGAGGGGAGTGCGCAGAGCACTTTTTTCGAAGCAGCTCTTCGCGGAAGCGCATTTTCAATTACCTCCGCGAGGCTCACTCCGTAGTATTCAGACATCCAACGAAACAAATCTAGTTGTTCTGGAAGAAACGCTGGGGCCGACTCATTGATGGATTTTAATCCACCTGTGTCGCTTGTTTGACCAAAGAACCCGAGCTGCGAGCTTGTTTTCTTCTTCTTTCCGGGTAAGTCGCTGAGCGCTTCTGCGAGTGAGATTTTCTCGACGACCCATCCTTTTGCTCGTCTACGTCCCAACTCGACAGTGACTTCGTCTCCCACACCGACACTGCGATCCCCAGGAGTTAAGGAATACGAAAGCATCATCGGTACGCCACCGACGACAACTCTGGCTGCTTCCTCAGCTCCTGATTCAGACATCTCTAAATTGCTCCTTAGCTCCGCTTCTAGAACGCGCTTTCGATGAATTGGCCAAGTTTGCCTCCCAAGTTTGCCTCTAGGCTAGATTTTAGACCATTTCGGCTCTTGATAGCAGGAGAGGGTATTATCGCCTGAATTAAGGAAAAAGTTCCAGAACCCTTAGGTTTTTTAGGGGTAGGCAGCAAAATTCTTTTCCTAAAAGCACCGCGAAACTCACAAGTTTTACTCTAACTTTCCGATAAGAAGAATGTATAGGGTGCCTAGTTTTATCTGATTAAACTAGTCGCTTATTGCTATTGTCGGGGGCCAAAAGCCCCGCGATCACTCTCTTCTGAGGCACTAAATGGGTAAGGGATTTTTCGACTCGCTACTGGGCAAAACTGACACAGAGCCCTTTGTGAGTATCGATATCGGAACTAGCGCTATTAAAGTAATGACTCTCGACACTAGTGGGGAGCAGCCGAAGTTGCTACGTGCTGGGCTTGTGGCAACGCCCGCGAACGCAATCAATAATAATGCGATAACCAAGCCGGGACAGATAGCAGAAAGTATTCGTTCAATATTAGAGTCCAACGAAATTCAAGAAACTCGCGCTACGCTTTGTATTCCAGGGCCTGCAGTGTTTACGAAAAAAATCACAATTTCCCAAACGGATCTCAAGGAACTTGATTCTAATATTAAGTTCGAGGCAAGTAACTATATCCCTCACAGTATCGATGCCGTGCATCTTGACTATCAAGTGATAAGCAATAACGGCTCAACGATGGACATTCTCTTGGTCGCAGTAAAAAACGAGATTGTTTCAAGCTACGTGGCGGCGATTGAACAAGCGGGCCTCATTCCTTCGATTGCGGATGTCGACTACTTTGCTCTTGAGAATATGTTTGCCCTTAACTACGAAGACGAAGCTGCCCGCACTATTGCATTGATCAATATCGGCGCGCGTTACTCCAGTGTGAGCATCATGCATAAAGGCCAAGCGCTTTTCACAGGGGATGTTGGTGTTGGAGGTCGTCTTTATACGGATGCGCTTGTTGAGACCCTTGATATGGAACCAGTGCAAGCTGAGCAATTAAAGATGGGTGGAGCGATTGATGGCTTTGACGAAAATGTCGTTCACGAAACGCTAGATCGCACCACTGAGCACATCGCTTCGGAACTACATCGGCAGCTTGGTTTCTTTTGGAACGCAGCCGCAACGGAGAATAGCATTGAAGCAGTTTACCTCTGTGGGGGTGCTTCTCAGTCTACGGGCCTACTTGAGGAGTTAGGTTCTCGAACAGGTCTCGAGTGTAAGCTGGCCGAACCGTTTCGTGAGGTCGAGGGGGCAGAAAACTTCGATGAAGATTTCCTTGATGAGATGAAGTCCGCGATGAGCGTCAGTGTCGGTCTTGCCGCACGACGATTCGCAGACAAAGAACACGCTAAGAAGAGGGTCGACTAATGATTCATATTAATCTTCTTGGCGAGAAAAAAGATAACACCGCTTTCTATGCGCTCCAGACGCTTGGGTTTGCGGTTGTGATGACTCTTTGTGTTGGTGTCTGCGGTGTCGTTCATACGACGGAGTCAACGGAGCTCGAGCATTTAGAGAGTCAAAAATCCATTCTTGAAATACGGCTCGCCAAACTTCGTAAAAAGACGAAGAAAGTTGATGACCTTGAAAAGCTTCGCAAACTCCAAAAGGAGAAGCTGAATACAATTTCTATGCTGAAAGCAAAAAAGCAAGGTCCGGTTCGGGTTCTTGCAGACCTTACCGAAGCAGTGCCAGAGCGTGCTTGGCTGAAGCAGGTCACGCAAAAAGGAAGCGTGATTGAATTCTCAGGCGTCGCGCTTGATAACCAAACTGTTTCTCGGTTTATGGCGAACCTAAAAAAGTCAGATTTTTTTCACCAAGTCGATCTGCTAAAGCTTCAGCAGTTTTCACTCTCTGCGAAGCTAACGAATCTTCTTGAGCTAAAGAAGTCAAAAGAGAAAGCGAAGAAAGCAAAAGAAGAAAGTGCGGTCTAAAGCTGAATGAACTCCCGTAAAGCAGGTAGATAGAAAGTGAACGAACTCCTTAAAACAGGTAGGTAGATAGTGAACGAAAAACTTGAAACAATCTTCGAACTTCCGGCTTCTTATCGTCTCGGTATCCTCGGCGGAGCGGTTTTCGCTGTTCTCGGCGGCTATTACTTTATGTTCTTCGCCGATCTTGGCCTTGCGCTAGACGAAAACACGCAAGCGATTGAAAATCTGGAACTCGAAGTTGCCCAGAAGAGTGGTATTGCTGCGAACTTGCCGAAATTTGAGCGAGAAGTAGAAAAGCTCGATGTGGAGCTGAAGAAAGCGCTACGCGAATTGCCTGATAAGAAGGAAATCGACCTTCTTCTCTCACGTATTTCGGATAGGGCGCGAGACGCGGGACTAGATATTAAGCTTTTCGAACCTCAGCCTGAGCAGCTTAAGGACTTCTATGCTGAAGTGCCCGTCGCAATCGAAGTAACGGGCCACTATCACCAAGTCGCTACTTTTTTCGACGAAGTAGGCCGTCTTAAGCGAATTGTGAACATGGATCAGTTTGCCTTGAGCAATCCTCGCCTTGATCAAGAGACAATGTTGATCAAGACGTCGGCAACGGCCACTTCATTTCGTTTTCTAGACGAGAGCGAGCGTCCGAATCTAAATGACAAAAAGAAAAAGAAAAGAAGGCGTAGATAGACATTTCTTCCTTAGATAAGGGATGTCTGCGTGCGACTTGGAGTTCCAGACACGTTATATCAGTAAAACAAAAAGCGACTCTGAATTGGCAGAACACAAGATGTTGTGCCAAGAGCGCCACCTCTTTCATCAACAAATGCGCTGCTTGTCTTTTTTAAAGGCCCTACCAACATCAGTCACAGCGCTAAGCCCCCAAAGCTAAAAGTAAAAAGAAGTTAGCATCAGTCACTTTTTATCTTTACGGACTCTGAGCTTCGGGCTATTACCCTTCTAGACTGGCATCACTACGGCAACTTTGGTTGTGAAGTTTTTAGTGGGGCGAGTGGACTTTTACGCCACAGTGGCTAACACTTTGGGCCTAACAGTTTATGTCTAAGAGTTTGGAAAACAATCTCAAGGCAAACCAGATAGTAGAAAAACGGGCAGTACTGTTTTAGTTTGCTTAACTAGTTTGATTAACTAGTTGCCAGAACCGAATCGAAGCTCAATAGTTTCGTCAGGAATAAAGGTGAGAGATTGAAGTAGCGAGCATCTATATTGTTTTTTTGTCATCAGGTTTTAAGCACTACTTTATTACAGCGTTTTTTTATTACAGCGTTTTCTATTGGAGACCCGTAAGTAGCGTTAATTTGTATAAGCTTCGGGATTCCAGCAATTTGATTTACCCAGCTTCTCATTCGACGGATAGGTCGGCTGAAAGCTACAATTTATGCTCAATATAATGACGATTTTGAGGCTAAGGAGAGACTTCATGAGCGTGCGTAGCAAAGCTCTTCGTTACGTGATTCTGGTTGCAGCGGCAGTTACTCTAGCGAGTTGCGCTCTAGCGCCGTCATTGTCCACGGACAGTGCACCAGTATCCGAATCAGTAACTGATAATAGCGATTCGATGTATGGCGACAGCGCAGAGATGGCTGAGGCGAATGATTTAAGCGCTGATGCGATGATCTCTCGCAGTATGAATAGCCTCCAAATCTCTGAGACACAGGATTTGACGCCAGAAGGTAGCGCAGCAATCGCTATGCAGCGCGGAACCGGCTTCACGAGACTTACGGTCACCACCGGTTCTGTTGAGCCAGTCGTTGACGTTATGATGCTCGCAGAGCCAGCCCGCTTGGTAATCGATGTCCTCGGTAAGTCAAACATCGGGGAGTCAAACAACATCAACTCCGACATTTCAATCGAAAATGACCAGTTCTTAAGGTCAGTTCGTATTGGAGGGCATCAGGATCGCACAAGATATGTGTTCGACCTGAAGGAAGCGAGTAATCCGGAAGAGTTAGATCACGTAATCGACACGGAAGACGGTCAACTTATTGTGACCTTCCTCGACACTCCTTCTGTTCTTGCCGCAGCTGATACCTCAGCTTCTGCAATGGAGGAAGAAGAAGTTGTCGCCGCTTTACCTGCGGCTGCGACTGAAGAGCAGGTCGTTGAAGAGCTAGTGGCCGAAGAGCAGTTGGCTCTTGATACCACAGAAACGGAAGCGGCCGATGTTGAAGTCGCCGATGTTGAAGTCATCGAAGAAGAGCCACTAGAAGTTGCGAGCAGTGGAATTATTCTCGAGTCACTCAACTTCGAAAAGACAGCGGATGATGCTGGAGAAGTTCTCATTAACCTAAGCGATAGTGCAGCATTCGAGCTGCGAAGAACTGCACCAAGTGAGTATGTATTACGACTCCCTGGAGTAGAAGCTTCTTCACGAACAACTGTGCCGCAGATAGCTCCCAAGGGCTTTCCGGGCATACGTTCTGCTAGAGCAGTCTCCGAAGGTGAGTCTACTCTTGTTCGAATGTTCGTAGATGAAGCAGTTGCGCTACAAGCATTTCCACGAGGAAGTGAGATTGTAATTCAGGCATCGGTTCTACCAATCGCCGCTAATCCTGAAGCTCGGGCACAGCTGGACCCAGGCGATAGCGATGGTCCAGAGGACGACACCACCGCAAGAAATAATCCGACGGGAATTCGTTCTGCCGATGGATCAAAGATCTACACCGGTCGGCTAATCTCACTTGACCTTCAAGATACTGATATCGACAACGCTCTGCGCATTATCGCCGAAGTATCGAACCTCAACATCATCGCAAGTGACGATGTGAGCGGGAAAGTGACACTGCGACTAATCGATGTTCCTTGGGACCAAGCGTTAGACGTTATCCTGAAGACGAACGGACTCGACCAAGTAACGGAAGGGAACGTAATTCGTATCGCTCCAGTTGATAAGCTACGTCAGGAACGTGAAGCACTTCGCGAAGCCAAGCAAGCTGCTGAGAACCTCGAAGACTTAACAGTCCAGTACGTTCGAGTGAGCTACGCAAGAGTAGGCGAGCTAGTAGAGCAAGTTGCGACAGTTCTTTCGGAACGAGGCTCTGTAGTTGAAGACGAGCGAACGAACCAGCTTATCGTAAAAGATATCAAGAAGGGGCATGAGCACGCAGTAGAGCTTATCAAGCGTCTAGACCTGAGAACTCCACAAGTCCTACTTGAGACACAGATTATCGAAGGACAGCGAAACATTCTTCGTGACCTCGGTTTTCAGTGGAACTTTACTTACAACGAAGGTCCAGAGTTTGGTAACGCATCTGGAAACAACTTTCCTAACAGCATAGCTTTAGGCGGAGACGCAGGAGAAGGAAACGCGGTTAACTTTCCAGCGATCCTTACTGACGCTGCGGGAAGTGCGATTAGTGCGATATTTGACTCTGCTGACGGTAGTCGCTCACTAGCCACAAGACTCTCTGCCTTGGAAACCGAAGGTAAGGTCAAGGTTATCAGCCGACCACAGGTTGCAACGGTCAACAATAAGACTGCTGAAATCAAAAGCGTTGAAACTGTCCGAGTGCGTCTACCTGACTCAGGAACGTCTATTGCGACAGGTTCTGGCGCGAGTGCAAGTGGTGGCGGACGAACAGCTTTTGAAGAAATCGACGTCGGTATCGAACTTACGGTTACTCCGCAGGCTTCGCCGGACTACTATGTCCTCATGGATGTAGTAGCTCGCTCAAGCACATTCGGTTCAACTGTAGTTGATAACATTCCATCAACTCTCGAAAGAGAAGCGACTTCAACCATTCTAGTAAAGAGTGGCCAGACTTTCGCTCTTGGTGGAATCTACAGAATCGAAGATATTGACCAAATTCAAGGTGTTCCGTTTTTGAAAGACATTCCTTTCTTGGGAGTGCTTTTCAGAAGAAGTTTCGTTGACAAGAGCGACGAGGAACTCATTTTCTTCATCACTCCACATATTGTTGAAGGAAGCTTTGACCCAAGTCTGATGTAACTAAAGGAACACTGAACTGTTCGAAAGGGCAGTTTAGTGAACCGAGTAGTGAAAAAAAAAGTAGTACTCATAGGTTTTCCAGGAGCAGGCAAGACGACGGTGGGGCGGATTCTCCAGAAAGAATATTCTTGGAGCTGGGTTGATGTAGACGAAGCGGTGGAAGTGGAAACAGGTTTTAGTATCTCAAATTTAATACGGGAAGAAGGCGAAGAGTATTTTCGCAGCCTTGAAAGGAAGGTAGTGAAAAATGCGGTAGCTGGTTCTGTTGACGTGATTTCGCTAGGTGGCGGAGCATTGTTGAATGAGGAGACTCGACGAGAAGTCGAGGATACTTGTCTTTTAGTACACTTAAAGGTGAGCGCGGAGCGCTCATCCGAAAGAGTTATAAAAGATGAGCGAGATTCAATTCAACGAGGAGAGGGGATGAAACGACCTCTACTCGCGTCGGAAGAGGTGCTGATGAGTGCTGCGGTGGAGGAAGAGGTCAGGCAGAATGTTTCTGAACTGATGGACAGTCGTAGGGGTCTCTACGAATTAGCCCATCACACTTTGGATACTGATGGTCTAACCGCACGGCAGCTCGCAGCTAAAATTGTAGAGCTTGTTGAAGAACAGTCTGACAACTAAAACTCGGTGTTTTAACTCGTTGTTTTAACTCGGTGTTTTAGTTTTATCGGGGAGAAGATGCAGGATGTACTTCAACTACGCTAAGCATAAGACGGTTTTAATGAAACAACTTCGCCTTTTTACCAGTAGCTTCGCGTACGAAGTGGATTGATTTTACGAACAGCGATTGAGTATTCCGATTTTGGAATGCGCAATTGTCGAGGATCTGACGAGACGGTTCAAACGTAGTCAGAATCCAGGAATGGGAAGTTAAACAGAGTGAACGTAAAGAGAAATCTTACTGCTGTTTGCTTGGAGGGCAACAGAATGTCGACAATTTCAAGGACATTAATTCTCGTGGGACTGATGCTCGCGGTGCTAGTGGGTGTGGCAGGGTGTGGAAATGGCGCGTCGAACAACGACCAAGGGACTTCGGTGACGAATGTCGGATTTTTTGGTCCGGACGATGATGGCACATTTCCCTGTGAGCTATTCCAATCGTTGCAAATAATACCTCTCTTCAGCGATTTCTCACAGGTAGATACTCAGTTCGCGCTCGCGTCGATGGGAATTCTAAACAATCTCCAGACGCAGAGCTTTCGTATTAGCAGAATTGATTGCGATTACGACGTGCCTGGATCTAGTGTTACTATCCCAAGTGATTCGCATCCTGGTGGTATCGTGCTTGCGCCGACAGAGGCGGGTGCTGATATTCCTGGATTTGCACAGTTTGGTTGCCTGGTATTTGAAATTGTAACACCAGATGTGTTCTCTTTTATAAACAATAACCAAAACTCTATGCCGCAGCTGCCTTTTCGTTTGAATGCCGAGTGCAGTGTGACTGGAGTAACGCAGGCTGGAGATACGATAACAACGAATCCAGTTAGTCAGGTCATCCAGTTGTTTGATGTTGCTGAAGGCAATCCGCCGAGCTTTAACCAGGGACCGGGTACGGGTGGCACAATACAGTTTGAAACAGATGGTGGAGATGGTGTCGAGGGTGCAACTGCTGGAGCTACGGCTGATGCATCGGTTGCCAGTGATGATTTCGAAATACAATAGATTGCAAGGAAGCGAGTAGAACCGCATTGCGAGAAATTGAAAGAGGCGAGCTTTAAGGAATTGTGAAAATGTTAAAATCCAAGTTGTGGAAAACTCTGGCAGGGATCGTCGCAACATCGCTAGTCGCTGTCACCTACGTCGGTTGCCAAGGTGGTGGTAATACCGAAGGCGAACCAGGTACGGCAGCAGTCGGCACTCAGGTTGTGTCAGACGGTGGTTCTGGTGCGACACTAACGATTAGTGCGACCGGGCCAATTATGGTCGGAGAACGTGTCCCCTTTACAGTAACGGCGCTTGATCCGAGCGGTGCGCCGCTTTCTTTCATTCGCATTGCCTGCGAAACAGAGGCAGGGATTTCAATTCTCGAGCCTGTTCGAGGCGGGTCAGCGTTTGCAAGCACAGGTGCCGCGGGCGTGATGAGTGGTGTCTTGGGTGGCTTAGTGCCTGGAAGTTTCCTTCTCGAATGCCGAGGACCAGCTGGATTCAACTTAGTAGACCGATTGAGTTTGCTTATTGTTGGAGATATTCCAGAAGGCTTTGACGGATTTCCAGGTGCTGCGGGTGGAAACCTTGGCGGTGGCTTGTTAGTCGAGAATCCAGTTGAAGATGCGGTTGGAGTCGAGATTCTATTCGAAACTTTATCCGGCACTACAAGAAATGGACCAATCGATACAGTCCAATCTGCAGATTGTAATGGTGATGGAATTGCGAATGATCCAGAGACTGCTTTCGGCTTCGATAACTACATCATCACTATCAACAACCAGCGTGACGATCGACTGTTCATCTCTAGCACGACATATTCCGTAGCTAGTCTTGGAGTATCGGCGACAACCCAAGCGGGTGGCTTGGTTGTGCCGGCGAATACAGAATCGACGCCCTTAGTTGGTTCGTTCACCGATTTCGTATCTGGTGGAAAGACCTTCGCTGGAACTGCGACGGCCGTGCCGATTAACGCTACAGTGAATGTGACGTTCACAGTGCGAGGGACGACAGGAGGCGGATCGAGTTTTTCAATTACTCAAACCGCATCTGTTACCTTTGGTCCGGTGAATAACTGCTAGACTTCAGTAAAAGCGAGAGCTTTCGAGAAAGCCTACGCTCCGCTAGTAGTATTCTACTAGCAGAGTAGTAGGCTTTCTTCGTTTTTAGCCCTTGGACGTAGAGGTATTTTGGAGTGAGTGAGTCAAAGAAACGTTTAGCTGAGCTCGAGGAGAAGCTTAAAGAAGATCCTCAAGCAGACGAATTCTACGAGTGTGCAGTCCTGCTTAAGGATGATGGACGAGCAGTCGACGCCAGAAATGTCTTACTCTCTGGTCTATCTAAGCATCAACAACACGCTGCAGCTCGCCTACTACTTGCACAGCTCTACTACCAAGAGGGTTGGGGAGAGTTTTGCGTTAGAGAGCTAGTAGAGTTGAAGAAATATGTAAGCTCTCCTGCGCTCGATAAGCTGATCGACGCCTTCGGTGAATACGCCCATCCGTTTTTGCAAAGCTCAACAGAGAACCACGCTTCAGGCGCGGTAGACGATGAGGAGTCAGAAACAGAAGCGCGAGTTGCTGCCTTG
>QIGM01000111.1 GCA_003230795.1 bacterium | reverse complement strand
CGTGCCGCCGACAGCCGGTTCTCGTGAGCGAACTCACTGGGATTTCGATAGAGACGATCCGAGTGCTTTGGTTCCGCCATCACGTCAAGCTACACGCGAGGTGAACATCAGCGATACGGACAAGATAAGAATTAATACACCAGCAACGACGATCTTTGAAGGCGCTCTAAATGCAGCGACGCAACTCGGACGGTCGCTAATGGGTTTTCAAACCGTGAGCGATGCCGCCGATGTCGATGCAGATGGCAACATAACAGAACCAGCAGCATTGCAGCCGCCTGCGCTAACTCTTCCAGCGGATTTTGCTATTCAAAAGGGTGAGCTTAATGCAGCGATAGATGCGCTCGCAGATGCACGAGTGAACGGCTTAGAAGTAGAGCTTAGTAGCATCGGTGCGCGAGTGAATCGCCTCAGTCAAACCGCTGAGATTCTCGAAACCATAAAGTTCAACACAGAAAAATCTCGTGCTGCTATTCAAGATGCAGATCCATTCGAGTCAGCGACGAGGTATTCCTTGCTACAAACCAGCTTGGAAGCTCTGCTCGCTTCCGGAAGCCGAATAAACAGCCTAAGTCTGCTCAATTTCCTTTAGGCTTTACTAAGCAATTGAATTGGCCTGCGTGGAGTTTTTAGCGATATCAGACTAAGTTGCTCGGCTATTTTCCGTCCTCGACGCAATTCCCATACACTTAATAGTAAATTTTTATTTCGCTCCTGATCAATCTAGTGTACCCGTAAGAACAGAAGCTACTCGAGTGGCCCGGATCTGGGCTTTTTGAGAAGCGTTTACCTTCTCACGGAAGAGATACCTCTTTATTTCAATCTCCTCCCCAATATATGTTTAGGTAGACAAAGAGGTAAGCCCTGGCAGAGGTCATGGGCAGAAGTGAGCTGCAGCAGAGCTGTAGTGTAAATACTGAAGTTACATCCAAGGAAGAGGATCGATGCTCGTACTAACAAGGAAGCCAGGTCAAAGCGTCTATATTGGCGACGAAATTAAGATCACACTGCACGGGATTCGAGGGAATCAGGTGCGGATTGGGATTGAGGCGCCGTCGGCAGTAAAGATTTACCGAGAGGAGATTTATCTCCAGATTTTAGAAGAGAACAAATCCGCAGCGGCAGAATTGCCGACTGATCTCGAGGGTGTTGCAAAACAGTGGTCTGAGGGAAAAGCAGCGACTTTAACCCAGTTTGCTAAGAAAACACCGAAGCGAGAGAAGGACGAGGAATAGTAGAGAGATCCTATGAGTGACGGCGATACGATAAAATTCAACACCACGAGATTTGGTGAGTTGGAGGTGCCGACAGCTTCGGTCATCACGATCTTTAATGGTGTAATCGGGTTTCCGCAGTCGGAAAAGTACACGCTGCTAGAATACAGCCCGCCGTTTTCATGGCTACAAAGTTTAGATAGCGATGAGCTTGCGTTTGTTGTCGTGAGCGGCGCCGAATTTGGCGATGGATATCGCTTTCCCATTCCTTATGGCGATAGGGACATCGAACTAAAAGACGACGACGAAATTGCTATTGTAAATCTCGTTTCCGTTAGGCCTGACCCAACACAAACAACAGTGAACCTTAAAGCACCAATCATTGTGAATCTTTGTAATATGAAATCGAAGCAGATCGTTCTCGACGATCCGAAGTTTCCGATTAGAATGCCATTGTGGTCCGGGGAAGAGGGAGAGGCAGCTAAAGGCGACAAAGTGGCTGCAGCGGAAGGCGACAAAGGGGCTGAAGATAAGAAAGCAAAAGAATAAGCTTTTGAACGTGTTTGAGTAGCCAGTGTCACATAAACCAGTGCTACATAAACACGCTACCCATCTCATCAAACATTTCTTTCGTTTCAGCTTTTACGCTTTCAAGGTCCTCTGCTTCCATACCGAAGAGAGCACCAATCTGTTCCATTGATTCCTGCGCATCTGGATAGCCGTCAGTATGTCCGTAGCCAAGACTGTGGGCTACTGCATCCGCGAGTTGCACCACTGCAGTCTTTTCTTGAACATCGTCCTCGATACTAGCAGGCAGAGGGTCGTGATGATGAAGGATAACTTGGCAGGTCTCTAGTGAGAAGTTCCATTTCTTAGCAACGAGAGCACCGATAAGTGGGTGCGCAAAACCAAACTTTTCCTGTTCGGCATCGTTGAAAATTACGCCGCCTTCGGTTGTCGCTACAATCTCTTTATACTCTTTCGGAATTTGCCGCATGAGGACGAGTTTTCCGAGATCGTGAAGCAGTCCTAAGAGGAAAACTTCTTCAACGTATGGCTTCTTCAGATGGGCAGCAACTTTCCGGCATGCGATGGCAGTGCACGCGGAGTTCTGCCAAATCATTTGTTCGATCGGACCGAACTTACGATTGAGTTGGCGAAGGGTAGCTGCCACGATGATGCCTTTCAAGGTTTTGAAACCAATAGTCATTATCGCTTGATTGATCGTGGTGATCTCTCTTTGGCGAGAAAACATTGCAGAGTTTGCGATCTTTAAAACGCGAGCGGCCAGCGCGGTATCGCCACCAAGTAGTTCTGTGAGTTGACCTGCTGTTGTGTCAGGGTCTTCAATCAAGCCGAGCGCTTGCGCGGCAACATGAGGGAGGGGAGGAAGATCGCCAACCCAAGCCACAATCTCTTTCCAGTCTTTCTCTGGAGAGACGTGGTTTTTGAACTCCTCTGGAATCGCTGATGACTCAGACATGCAAGCTTCCCTCTTTCTTTCCGCACTCTGGATTTGGTCCAGAAGCAAGTTTGGCGGAGACTTCTAAAAACAGCTTTTGTTAATTCTGCGAACCCAGTCCTAAGACTAGTCTTTTGCAGTATACCTGTATTGAGTTTAAACGGTCGATCTCGAACGTTTCTTAACGTTTAACCTCAGTTAATATTGATGCTCCAGGTGGTCCGGAGACTCAGATGAGTTCACGAACTTTAGATTTTCCTGACGCTCTGGCATTTTGCGAGTTACCCCACAAAGGGTGATTCCCTGGATCTAGGTAAATCTCAATAATCAGGGTAAAATAGTAGGTATTTCGCGGATCTAAGAATGCCAATAATTCGCTCTCAAGCGATAAACCTTCGCTTCCGATAATTCTAATAGGGACACGTCCAAGATGAGGTGTCGGTTAGACAAGCAATTTTTTGGGAGCAGAGACTCACATGGATCTCGAGTACAAGACTAGTGTTGAGAATGGAAAAGGATTGATCATTGTTGAGGGAGACCTTGATAACGAACAGTCAGGTGAAGCACTCCGCTCGGCTTTCAATGACCTTTTTAATCGAGGTCAAAGAGAGATCGTTCTCGATTTAGACGGAGTTGAAATTATCAACTCCTACGGAATTGGTAAAATTCTGATGTGCTACAAGCGACTAAAGGCAGAAGACGGCGTGCTAATGGTTAAGCCGCTTACAGGATTTGTAAAAGAGACTTTCGAGCTACTCATGCTTGATACTCTTTTCCCTGTAGATAGTTCTCCTTCTGCGGCAGCGCCGGCTGAACAGCCTGCGTAGCCAAAGTGGACCTGGCCGTGGTCGGCTTAGATGTTTTTCGAATCGCTTACTCAGCGATTTTTCTCACTGTTAGAGGTTTTTGAGGTAGCGCGCGTGCCACTAAAGTTTCGATTACGAGGCCTAGCTGAAACATTTGTCGATGATATCCGCTGCCCTACGTGTGGGCATGATGGTGGCGAAGAAGGCGATCAAGGTTTTGTTACAGAATATACCCGAGTCACTTTTGACGGGATCATTGTGGTGATCCAGTGTGAGCCATGTGGAAATATTTTTGTGCCGTCGGAGCAAAAGCTGGGAGTGATTAACTCCAATCGGCTGCGTGATGCGGTTGAGAAAGATAGCGGCAATACTGGTCAGCCGGTGTATTCGAACAAGGAGCAAGTCCGCTTAGAAGTGGAACGGCTCAATGCCGAAAAAGGATCGAAGATCCACTAGCGAAACCCTAAAGCTTATTGCCCTAAAGCTTATTGAAGGTCTTTAAGCGTCAGCTTGTTGTCGCGCAAAGTCGCAGCAAGACCTTTCTTGCTGATTGTGCGCAAAACGCGGGTTGAGACCTTGAGTCGAACCCATTGTCCTGTCTCGGAGTCAAAAATGCGCTTAGACTGGAGATTGGCATTCCAAGTCTTACGGCTCTTGTTGTTCGCGTGACTGACGTTGTTGCCTGTGTGAGGGCCTTTACCAGTTATTTGGCATCTTCTGGACATGTCATTACCTCGAAAAATGAGGAGTGTTTATACTTACTTTGTTTACTGAGCGCAACCGGGCTGTTGAGTACTTGCAGATTCAAGCGAAGTGCATTTCCGACCAACCTCTACGCTAATGCCGCAAGGCCGGCTCAGTCGAGCTAAGTAGCCAAATCAACCCAGTTTTAGAGAAATTCAATCGAACGAATAATTGCACGTCTCCGAGTAAATCCGCCCTGAACGCTGATAACTGCCTTTGCCCAACGTGTAACATTCGCCATTCTCACCTGAGCGTAGGCAGAAAACTCGTTACTCCTCACCGTGGTGGCTCTTGCTAATTGGTTATCACCGGTTGTGAGAGTTCGGAGCAGCTCAGAGGTTATTGGTAAATTGCCCCGCTCTTGAGTAATTTCTATTGCCTGGGCCTCTGGAAACCCGAGCGCGATTAGCACTTCTAGAGGCGCGGTATTCACATTGACCCGAGAGCTGCTACCAGCCGAGGCACGCACAAAAGGCGCAACACGGGCTACTCGTTCAAGGGTGAAGCCCGGAACCATCGCTAGCTCCGATAAGGAACGTAGCGCTCGGTTATAGAACCAGCTTTTATCAGCAGATGATTCTACTCCATCTCCCGGGAACGAGGCGCTAGAATGAGACCTTGAGTCTGCATCAATCCAATCATGCAGCACTGCCACCTGATCTCCTGCTTCAAAGCCTACATTACCAAGCGTTCGCTTTTCTTTGTCGCTAAACTCTTCTCGTTGAAATCCTCGCTGAAGAAAGAATTCACGAAAGACGTTCTTCCAATAATCATCAGTTTCAGACGCCGCGCCACCAGCTGCCTGGGTTGCGGTTGCGCCAAAAGGGTTGCTTCCCGTAGACGAACGGCTTGCAACAGCGTTTAGATTCAACTTGCCTGATTGATCGACAATCATTAGCCGAGGCTCTCCGACAAAACCAGAGATCGGAAGTGAAGGGGCAGCTGCGATAAGAGCCCAAGGCTCCCCTAGCCAGTCCTCTCTAATCCCATCAAGTTTAGGAAGCTCAAGAAGAACTCGTGCCAGATTCAAAGAAGACTTTAGGACGTAATCGGCTTGAATGCGATCTGTGTAATTTCTCGTAGAGCGTTGGTAGTCAAGCGTCTCTTTCGCAAAATCCATCACGAGGATCGTGGCGAGCGCAATGACAAAAACAGTCATGATAAGGGCAAAGCCGCTTTCGTCGTTTCGAAGAGAGATCATAGAGGTAGAGTATCAAAGGGCGCAGAGCATAGCTATTGCAGAAAAGTGTATCAGTTCCCACTTACCCCTTTTTCCACGGCAAGCATCCACGAGTACCCTGAGTTGACATAGAAAAAGGGGTAAGTGGGAACTGATACACTTTTCTCAGATACACTTTTCTCACGAGTACCCTGAGTTGACATAGAAAAAGGGGTAAGTGGGAACTGATACACTTTTCTGCAAAAAATCAGGGCTGTCCCAATCCACTCTGCCATGAATTGGAACAGCCCTAGAGCCGTGGTCGGTGCTTTCGGTAACCAAATGTTTGGGCGTGGTAATGAAAAATCCGCCTCCCCCGCTCGCGACTGGCTGGAAAGCCGGAGCGGGGAGAGGGCGGGATACTGCTAGGGTTTTGAGATCTCCTGTACAGTACGTCTAGGGTTGTGTGTAATAGCTTCGTGTAGTTTCCCGTGTGGCTGCTCTGCTAGCAGAGCATTGCTGGACGTTCTTCTGCGACTGAGCGAGGTTTTGCCTCGGCCAAAATATCGCGAGCATCATCGCGAATCATGAACGATAGCCCATTAATGAGCTTTACATGACGGGCGACTTCTTCCCAATTACCGAGACTTGCGTGACCGCAGAGACTCGTTGCAAGGGAGCGTTGTTTATCTAGGATTTCTTCGTAGGTTTTTATTCTCGCGACAAGTTCCTTTGGAATGTCGGAGCGCTTTTCGAGTGCTTCTTTAGCTGATAAAATTGCTTTTTCGAGTTCAATGAATGATTGAAATAGGCGTCGGATTATAATTTTTTTCACGATGATATTCCCCCAAGAATACGACGATCACTTTCTTCCTCCTCTTTCCCCTCCTCAACCAGCCGGAACTCATCGCAGCAGCGGAACTTCCTTGTGCCACGTCTAATCCGACCTGATGCCTCATTCCTTGAGAAACTCTAAGGCTGTTCTTCCTGAAACAAACTTAGACTTCAACAGTTGTCTGACTGTTATTCCGGCGTTTTCCTTGCCGTTGTGCAAAGGGATATTGCAAAGAGGTTGCCAAGTGCTTGGTGTGTGTAAATCCAACTACTTAGGTGGTGGTGGCCGTCGTTGAGGTGTGTGGGATTTGGACAGCATGTATTGGCGGAGGCGGGCTAGTCGATTGGAAATACTGGAGAATTTGCCCGTGAACGGAAGAAGTAGCCAAGTGTATAAGAAAGCGACAATCGCGTTTGGCCTCAGCGCAGTCTACCGAGCTTAGTCTTGATCTCGCTTGGTACCGCAAGCCAGGTGCGAACGGTTGGCGAGCGCTTCATGATTTGGTCAATCATCGGCTCTACTTCAGTAACAGGGAGAATCCGGCCCGTTTCGAGAAGAGCAAGCGGTGCAGCTTCTACCTTACCTCTATGCTTATCCTTCTCTTTAATCAGAGTGATATAATAGTCAGGATCAAATCCCTCTTCTTCGCAGAGTTCTCTTGCTTGTCGTAGTAAGTTGTTGAACTCCTCCGACTCCTTATCCTTCGATCCCGTATCTTTGCCGATAGACTCGATTCGTATTGTTTTAAAAAGCTTGCGATCTCTTAGTCGAGTGGCAAGGTCACTGAGTATTTTATCATTCGAGTGACACCAAGCGTTTAGGTGGTAGGACCACCAATGCTCGTTCATCTCGAAGATCGTTTCTAGCGAAGCATCGACATAATGTTCGCTACTCAAGACAGTGCGCATCGTCTCATCCATGTGGATACCAATCTCAGAGCAGACTTGCTCAAGAGAGGAGCTGCTTTCTAGGAGTTCTCTCACTCTGCGCACAATATTATTGGTAAGTGCGTCTGTGGCCTGCAGTACTCGATGTTGGTAGACCTGCCGATACATTGAATCTCGTGCAACAAAGAAGTGAGTCAGAGCGTCCAAGCGCGACTCTAA
>QIGM01000154.1 GCA_003230795.1 bacterium | reverse complement strand
AGAGGTTGCGGACGGACCTCGTTCTTTAATTTCAAACCAAGTAACCAACGGCGTTGCTGTGCGAATGGCGCTTCTCTTCTTACTTGGCACCCGTAGCTTTAGTCCAGAAAAGCTCAGCGATGAATTCTTAGAGGTTGAAGCAGGATGAATGGTTCAACGCAAAAGATCTTACTCGTAGGCGGAAGAGTGATTGACCCTTCCCAGGGAATTGACGAAGTGCAGTCAGTGTTGATTGAAGATGGAAGTATTGCTGCAATTGATGCGCCATCGGCTTTCGCTGGTCTCAGCGATGCGACGCAGACAAATGTAGAAGGCAAAGTTGTCACGCCTGGACTGGTTGATATTCATGTCCACCTACGGGAGCCCGGTCAGGAGTGGAAGGAAACAGTTGAGTCCGGAGTGAAGGCAGCTGTCGCAGGCGGCTTTACGCGAGTTTGCTGTATGCCCAACACGCGGCCAATAAACGACTCTTCGTCTGTTACCGAAAATATTCTAGAGAAGGCTCGTGCAGCCAATCTCGCCAGAGTTTTGCCTATCGGAGCAATTACGATGGGTAGTAAAGGGGAAGCGCTTGCTCCGTATATAGAGCTGCGCGATGCAGGCTGCGTAGCATTCTCTGATGATGGCTGGCCAGTGTGGAACTCAGGGGTGATGCGAAAAGCTCTTGAATACAATCTTATGCTCGGCACAGTTTTAACTGTGCACGAAGAAGACTTGGGTCTTTCTAACGACTTCTCGATGAATGAGTCGCCACGAAGTGTGAAAATGGGGCTGAAGGGAATGCCAGATGCCGCTGAGAACGTGATGATTGCGCGAGACATTGAACTCGCTCGTCTCACGGGAGGGCGAGTGCATTTCTGCCACGTCTCAACCGCCAGAGGCGTAGAGCTTATTCGTCGAGCGAAGGAAGACGGGATACCGGTTACCGCTGAAGTATTGCCGCATCATTTCACGCTTGATGAGTCGGCGGTTGCTGACTACGACACCCAGGCGAAAATGAGCATGCCGCTTCGTCTGCCTGAGGATGTTGAAGGGATGGTAGTTGGTCTAAGAGACGGAGTAATTGACTGCATCTCTAGTGACCATGCGCCACATGAAGCGGATTCGAAGATAGTAGAATTTGAAAAGGCATCTTTTGGGATACTCGGTTTGCAGACAACGGTTCCTCTCACCCTTGCTAAGGTTCGAGATGGTTCTTGGAGTCTCAATAGAGCGATAGAGGCGCTAACTATTGATGCGACTCGATGTCTAAATATTGAACCTGCCACTCTTCGCAAAGGCTCGGTAGCTGATGTCACCGTACTAGATTTAGAGAAGAGTTATGTTCTCAAAGAAGAGCATATTCTTTCGAAAAGTATCAACACTCCCTTTTTTGGACAAGAGTTCCAAGGGCATGCGGAGCGAACTTATGTCGGTGGAAGAGAGGTGTTTTCCATAGATGATTTACTTTCAGGTGAAGAGGGAGGCCAGTAGGCATTGAGTAAGAGCAGTGAAAAAACAGAATCTCCGGCTATTCTCGCCCTTGCAGACGGGACGATATTTCACGGTAGAGCGATAGGCGCGAAAGGAGAGGCGAGCGGAGAGGTTGTGTTTAACACCTCTATGTCTGGGTATCAGGAGATACTTACGGACCCATCCTACGCATTTCAGCTTTTGACCTTTACCTATCCTCATATTGGGAACGTAGGAATTAATGATGAAGACATGGAGTCTGATTCTATTAAGGCTGCGGGACTGATTGTGAGAGAGTTCTCGGACCATTATTCGAATTATCGTGCTCGTTGTTCTCTGCAGGAGTATCTCGTTGAACAAAACGTCGTGGGGATTTCGGGCCTGGATACGAGAGCTTTAGTTCTTCATCTTCGCGAAAACGGTTCTCAAATGGGAATTATTTCTTCGGAAGATGTCACGGCTGAAGAGCTGGTCGCTCGTGCGAAGGCGCTTCCGAGTATGGAAGGCATGGACTTGGTTCGGGAAGTTACAACCAAAGAAAGCTACGATTGGAAGCAAGGAGTTTGGGATCCGGTTACGGGATATGAAGAACTTACCGATGCCGATCTCGATGCGCGCCAGCTTATTGTCGCTCTCGACTTTGGCGTTAAGTATAACATTCTCCGCCTTCTTACGGATTCAGGATTTCGAGTTCGCGTAGTGCCAGCTTCTACTTCTGCGGAAGAGATTCTAGCAATGAATCCTGCAGGCGTGTTTCTTTCGAACGGACCGGGGGACCCCTCCGTGGTGACTTACGGCATTGAAACCGTTCAGGCCTTGCTTGGGAAAGTACCAATGTTTGGTATTTGTCTCGGCCATCAAATTCTCGGCCATGCACTGGGCGCCTCTACATATAAGCTTAAGTTTGGACATCGCGGCGGGAACCATCCTGTGCGAAACGAGATTTCGAAGTCTGTCGAGATTACAGTTCAGAATCATGGATTTGCTACAGACGCATCCACTCTTCCGGAGGGAGTGACGCTTACACACCTAAATCTCAACGATAATACGGTGGAAGGGCTTGAGGTAGAAAAGATGGGCGTCTTCTCAGTGCAATATCACCCGGAGTCTTCGCCGGGACCAAACGATGCCCAGTATCTTTTTGAAGAGTTTAGAAAACGAGTAGACAGTTGGGCTCCTGCTGCCCGGGAGATGAATTAGTGCCAAAGCGTTCAGACATTAAAAGTATTTTAGTTATCGGTTCTGGTCCTATCGTCATTGGCCAAGCCTGCGAGTTTGACTATTCAGGCACGCAAGCGGTGAAGGCGCTGAAAGAAGAAGGATACCGGGTCGTCCTGGTCAATTCGAATCCAGCGACGATTATGACTGATCCGAACCTTGCTGATCGCACTTATATTGAGCCGATTACCTGCGATTATGTTGCCGGAGTTATTGAGAGGGAGCGTCCGGATGCGCTGCTTCCAACCATCGGCGGGCAAACTGCACTAAACGTCACGATTGAACTTGAAGAAGCAGGAGTTCTAGATAAATTCAACGTTGAGCTTATTGGCGCCAGCGTTGAGGCGATTAAGACGGCTGAAGATAGACAACGATTTAAAGTTGTAGCCTCAAAGGTTGGCTTAGAGAGTGCGCGAAGCAGAATCTGCACCACAATGGAGCATGCAAGAGAGGCGATAAAGGAAATAGGTTATCCTTTTATTATCCGACCATCGAGGACTCTTGGTGGTGCTGGCGGCGGTGTAGTTGAGCGTGAAGAAGATGTTGAAGACAAAGTAAACTGGGGATTTGAGTGTAGCCCAAACCACGAACTTCTCGTCGAAGAGTCGCTCATCGGCTGGAAAGAGATGGAGCTCGAGGTGATGCGGGATACCAAAGACAACGCAGTGATTATTTGTGGTATCGAGAATATCGATCCCATGGGTCTGCATACTGGGGACTCAATTACGGTCGCCCCAATTCAAACTCTTACTGATAAAGAGTATCAGCGTCTCCGTGACTCGTCTCTGCGTCTAATGAAAGAGATTGGAGTTGATACCGGCGGTTCTAATGTTCAGTTTGCGATTGACCCTGAAACGGGGCGACAGATTGTCATTGAAATGAATCCGAGAGTTTCTCGAAGCTCGGCTCTTGCTTCTAAGGCGACAGGATTTCCAATTGCGAAAATCGCGGCCAAGCTTGCAGTTGGCTATACGCTCGATGAGCTACCGAATGACATTACCAGAGAAACACCAGCTTCTTTTGAACCAAGTATTGACTACGTAGTAGTTAAAATCCCTCGCTTTACGTTTGAAAAGTTTGAAGGTGCTGACACCACGCTTGGCACACAAATGAAATCTGTTGGCGAGGCGATGGCTATCGGACGTACTTTCACAGAAGCGCTGCAAAAGGCCTGTCGCTCACTAGAGACGGATAGAACTGGTTTGCTTGGCGGGAAGGAAACAAAGCAGTCACTGGAAGAGCTTTGCGAATCGATTTCTCGTCTCAATCCGGATCGTATGTATCAGATTGCTCGTTGCCTTGAGCTTGGGATGAGCGTTGAGGACTTGCATGAGCGAACTCATTACGATTTATGGTTCCTAAGAGAGATGGAGAAAGTGGTTCGACTTGAATCGAATCTTGCTGGAACTGAGCTAGGAGCTATAACCCGAGCTACGCTACTTGAAGCTAAGAAAATGGGCTCTAGCGATTTACGTCTTGGTGAGCTTCTTGGGGGTGAGCTTCTTGGGAATGCTGATGAGAATTCAGTCCGAGCGAAGCGTCATGAGTTAGGCATTGTGCCTGCGTTTAAAGTGGTTGATACCTGCGCGGCTGAGTTTGCCTCGAGTACTCCGTATATGTACTCGACCTATGAGGAGACTTCGGATGCGGAGCCCTCTAAGAAGAAAAAGATCATTATTCTTGGTGGTGGACCAAACCGAATCGGACAAGGCTTGGAGTTTGATTATTGTTGTGTGCATGCGGCGTATTCGCTGAATGACGCGGGTTTTGAAACGATTATGGTCAACTGTAACCCTGAAACGGTTTCGACTGACTACGACACTAGCGATAGATTGTACTTTGAGCCTTTGACGCTTGAAGACGTTTTGGAAATCGTGCGTCGTGAAGATCCAAGCGGTGTGATCGTGCAGTATGGTGGGCAAACTCCACTCAGGCTTGCTCAATCGTTAAAAGCAGCTGGGGTCCCCATTATTGGCACCAGCCCAGACTCTATTGATCTTACCGAGGATCGAAAGCTTTTTAGTGCCTTGGTCGACAAGATTGGCTTAAAGCAGTCTGAAAGTGGAACCGCGACTAATGAAGCTGAAGCCGTCGAAGTTGCTTCTCGAATAGGCTTCCCTTTGATGGTTCGTCCGTCGTTTGTCCTGGGTGGTCGAGCGATGGCGATAATCCATACGACAGAGGAGTTGCGAGGCTATATCAAGGAAAGTGTTGAGGTCTCCTTTGATAGACCTGTGCTTCTTGACCGCTTTCTTTCTAACGCGATAGAGGTTGACGTAGATGCGGTCTGTGACGGCAATGAAGTAATTGTTGCTGGTGTGGTTGAGCACATTGAGCGCGCAGGAATTCACTCGGGAGATAGTTCCTTCATGTTGCCATCTCAAACTCTTAGCGAAGAAGTTATCGCTGAGATTCAAGATGCAGCTCGTTCCTTAGCAATGGAATGTAAGGTGCGTGGTCTAATGAATGTGCAATTCGCGGTTCATAAAGACGGGGTGTTTGTCATTGAGGTGAATCCTCGAGCGTCACGAAGTGTGCCCTTTGTTTCTAAAGTTACAGGAGTCGCTTGGGCGAAAGTCGCTGCACGAGTAATGACGGGTGAGACGCTTGAAGAGATTCATGCTCTTGGACTGTATGGTGATATTCTCAAGTTCCGTGATTATCCTGCGGCATCCGGTCAGATTCCCTACGTTGCTATCAAAGAGTCGGTGTTTCCTTTTGTGAAGTTTCAAGGCGTTGATACCGTCTTAGGACCAGAGATGCGTTCCACTGGGGAAGTGATGGGAATTGACCGTGACGCAGCGGGTGCTTTCATTCGAGCACAGGTTGCAACCGGTATGGAACTTCCAACTTCGGGAGCTATATTTTTCAGCTTACGAGACGAAGACAAGGATTCCGCCCTCGCGCTCGCGAAAAAAATGGCCGAGCTCGGATTTGAAATAGTTGCGACTCGCGGGACTGCGGCTTTTCTCGCGGAAAATGGTCTAGAATCGAGGGTAATCAACAAGGTGCGCGAAGGCTCGCCACATATAGTTGATGAACTTCTCGCCGGAAAAATAGATATTGTGGTAAATACTCCTGAGGGCACGGGTCCTTTCTTAGATTCGCGCACAATACGTAGTACTTCGACGCAATTATCCTTACCATTGTTCACAACCATAGCAGCGGCGTCTTCTGCGGTTGAAGGAATTGCTCAGGTAATAGAGAATCGGGCAAAAGAGGATCAGGCAAAAGAGAATCGGCCACTCGAAGTTTGCTCAATACAAGAGTACTTGAGCCTCATCTAGTCAGAAAAAGAAGTGTGTTTTATGGTTGAGCGATCACCAATGACAATAACGAGCCATGCCTTCCTCAAAGGGGAGTTACATCGGCTCAAAACGTATGAGCGGCCAAAGGCTGCTAAGGCTATCGAGATCGCTCGAGCCCATGGTGATCTTTCAGAGAACGCCGAATACGATGCTGCGAAAGAAGCCCAGGGAATGCTTGAGGCTAGAATACGAGATCTTGAAGGTAAGATGGCGACTGCTCAGCCTGTCGACATCAGCAAGCTTTCAGGAGAGAAGGTGGTCTTTGGTGCGAACGTACTGCTCTCAGATGTTGACTCTGGAGAGGAACGGAGGATTACGATCGTCGGTGAGGATGAGGCTGATGCGGCGAATGGGTTTGTTTCCTATAACTCTCCGCTTGCCCGAGCCGTCATCGGCAAATTGGTCGATGATGTGGCAAAGGTTCGCTTGCCGAACGGAACCAAAGAATACGAAATTCTCGAAGTAAGCTTCGGTTACGAAACCCCGAGTGAGTAGACGGTATTTTCCTGGTTAGGGTTTTCCTGACTGCGAGGTGAAATGGAAGCTTCAAAGTCTTACGTAGTTGCGATAGACCAGGGCACGACCTCTTCGCGGGCGATTCTCTACGATCTTACTGGGAAAGAACTCGCTGTTGTTTCTGAAGAGCTTACAGTCAAATTCCCAGCCGAGGCTTGGGTTGAGCAAGATCCTGAAGATATTTGGCAGAGCGTCCGACGAGCGCTTGAAACTCTCTTAAAAGACATAGAACCAACTCAGGTTCTTTCAATCGGAATAAGCAACCAGCGAGAGACTGTTCTTGCCTGGGATCCTGCAAACGGGCAAGCGTATGGCCCTGCGATTGGTTGGCAATGTCGGCGTTCCGCAAGCATTTGCGCGCAGCTAAAAACCGAAGGCTGGGAGCAGCGTGTTGCGGAGAAGACAGGACTCGTGATCGATGCCTACTTCTCTGGGAGTAAAATTAGGTGGCTGATTGAGAATGTTCCGGAAGTCGCTTCGAAGCTCGCCGCGGGCTCTCTTGTCTTTGGAACTGTAGACTCTTGGATTCTTTATAATCTAACGAAGTCCTCTGGCACGCCAGCACTTGCCACAGAACCGAGCAATGCATGTAGGACAATGCTTTACAACATTCACTCAAAAGATTGGGATGATGAATTACTTCCACTCTTTGGTGTGTCTCGTGAAAATCTCGTTGCGATAAAACCGTCATGTGGTTTCTTCGGTGCGTATCGAACTTCGGGCGTCGACATCCCAATTACTGCAATGCTAGGCGATCAGCAGAGTTCCTTATTTGGGCATGGCTGTGTGGAGAAGGACACGGCGAAGTGTACTTTTGGAACAGGGGCATTCTTATTGCTTCATACAGGGGCCACGCCGCTTGCCT
>QIGM01000118.1 GCA_003230795.1 bacterium | reverse complement strand
TACATTCTTGAGAAGAACGGCTACGAAGTTGTTGCGTCAGCTTCGGCAGAAGAAAGCATGAGCTATATTCAGTCGCAGGTGTTCGACGCGATTGTTACCGACCTAAATTTAGATTGTGTAGACGGATTCGAGATCGCAGCCGCCGCAAGAGAGCGAATTCCCGGGATCCCGATTGTAATAATCACCAAGTTCCTGAATCCCAGCGACAAGAGTCGCGCCCTTCTTGAAGGGTTTAGCTTTTTATCAAAGCCTCTAGAGCTTCACACACTCGCAGATGAGATAGGGCGTTTGCTTAAAGCTGAGAACAGTAACTGGTCAGTAGCACCGGATCATCAGTCGAATATTCCTCAAGAATATCTGCTGTGATTCATTCGCGAGGAGAAGGGCGGTGCGGAGCTCTTAGCAAGAGCTCCGCTACTATCGAGTATCAGTATTGTTGATACTCTTTCGTTAAGTAGTTCTTCACGTAATCCGCAACACCATCCTCTAGTGAGGTAAAAGGCTTTTCGTATCCGATCTTTTTGAGCTTACCCATATCGGCCTGAGTGAAGTACTGATACTTCCCCTTCAAATGATCAGGCATTTCGATGAAATCAATCTTAGGAGCCTTGCCCATCGCCGAGAAAACGGCAGTAACTAAATCCTTCCAGTGTCGAGCTTCCCCGGTGCCAAGATTGTAGAGTCCTGCTTTGCTGGGGTTTTCCAGAAGCCACCACATAGCGTCCGCGCAGTCTTTGACGTAGACGAAGTCTCGTAGTTGTTCTCCGTTTTTGTAATCGGGGTGATACGATTTAAAGAGAGAGACAGAGCCCGTGTCTTTGATCTGATGATAGGCCTTATGTACGACGCTCCGCATATCACCCTTGTGATATTCGTTAGGGCCATACACATTAAAGAACTTCAATCCTACGGCGCGTTTTAGAGCTCCTGTGCTCAGTGCCCACTGATCAAAGAGGTGCTTAGAGAGAGCGTAGACGTTGAGTGGTCGAAAGCTATCTAGCTTAGACTCATCATCGACGAAGCCGTGTTCGCCATCTCCATACGTCGCCGCACTTGAGGCATAGATAAACCGTACGCCTCGATGCAGCGCCCATTCGGCAATTGCCTTTGAGAATTGGTAGTTGTTGCGCATCATATACTCGGCGTCTCGCTCGGTAGTTGATGAGCAGGCACCGAGATGAATTACGCCACGAACATTATCCGGCATGGAGCCAGAACGAAGTCGCTCGAGTAGCTGATCTTTGTGAAGGTAGTCATTGAGCTTCTTATTGGAGAGATTCCTCCACTTTTCGCTCGTACCAAGGTCATCAACAACCAAAACGTCATCGATGCCTTCTGCATTGAGTTTCGCAAGAAAAGCACTTCCGATGAAGCCGGCTCCACCTGTGAGAATGTACATGAGATATTCTTCCTGAATTGCGTTCTAAAGCACGTATTGTGTTGCGAATTTCAGCCATGAACTTGACATAACGACTAGGGAAGTATATAGCTCACTGTAATGAAACAGCAAATGAACCAAAACGCTATTACTGCATTGACTCGTTCGTCACTTTCGGCGGCTTCCATTGGTGGCTCGCAGCTCTCTATTGCTCTGCTGCTCCTGCTAGGTGTGCCCATATAGAACAGAGTCCAACGCAGGTAAAAACAAGGCTCTGTTGAAAAACAGGGCCTTTTTTTTTGGTCGGCTTTTTTTGGTTGGCGCGAGCCACCTATGAAGAACAGAGGATGAAATGAAACAAGGGCAAAAAATTCGCATATTCGATACCACCTTGCGAGACGGGCAGCAGTGCCCTGGCGCGGGGATGAGTTTTGAGAGGAATATTGAGTATGCGCGGCTTGTCTCGGAACTCCGGCTTGATGTGATTGAAGCGGGATTCCCTTCTGCGAGTCAGATTGACTACGACATCGTGCGCGCTATTGCGGAGCTCTATGCCTCTCAAGAGAGTAGCCCGATTGTTGCAGGTCTGTGCCAGCTTCGCGGAGAGCAGGTAGAGACGACGATTAAGGCCCTTGAGCCGGCGGCTAAAGCAGGACGCGGACTTCTACATACCTATGTGCCGGTTGCACCTGAGTTGATGGTCGCATCGCTTGGGGATAAGGCTGATAAGGAAAGCATTAAGAAGGATGTATTCGCCTTTGTGAAGGCTGCAGCAGATGCAGGCTTAGAGGTTGAATTCAGTCCTGAAGGCTATTCGCGGCAGGCGGAGAATTTTGATTTTACGACTGACTTGATTCGAGCTGCTGTTGAAGGTGGGGCGAATGTCATCAACTGTCCGGATACCATTGGCGGAGCCAGTGATTTCGAAGGAGAGCAGTACTTTGTTGAGCGCATGAATCGGCATGCTGAAATTATCGACGCAGAGTATCCCGGTAACGAAATAATTTGGTCAGCTCATTGCCACAACGACCTTGGGCTTGCCGTTCAGAATTCGGTTAATGCCGCATTCCGTGGGCCAGCTCGTCAGATTGAAGGTTGCATTAACGGAGTAGGAGAACGCGCCGGAAACGTTGCACTCGAGTCCGTTATCATGGTCATTCGACAGTTCGGCGCCTCGGTTAATCCAGAGGATCCTTTCTTTACCGATGCTGATGTATCCAAACTACAAGGTGTCTGCGATTTTATCGGGGAATGGATGTTACCTCGGCAACCTCATTGGCCAGTTAGTGGTGGCAACGCGGCGAAGCATTCATCTGGTGGACACACCAATGCGGTTTTGAAAAATCCTATGGCGTATCAGCCTTTTGACCCTCGAGATATTGGAAAGGAGATAACCTTCCTTTTCGGACCCCTCAGTGGAGGTAACCACGCAAAGTCCATAGTGGAGGATGCAGGGTACCGCTGCGCAAACGAGGAAAAGGCGGAAATAGCTCAATATATTAAGGAACTTTACAAAGATCGTCGAAAAGGAATTACCGACGGGGAGCTCCTGAGCGGGTACTTTGACTATCGCTGCCCAATCAAGATATCTACCTTTAATTATTCAAGAAGTGCGGACGAGTCCTCTGTAGATTTAGAGGGCAGATTCTTTGACCAAGAGGGTAACGTTCGTCAAGTGCATCAAGGGCGAGATTCGGCGTTGGCTGCTTTGAAGAAGCTAGCTGATTCTTATCTTCCGACTAAGATTCAAAGCCACAAGAGTGAGTCAGATAGTGCGGGATTTGATGCGAAGAGTATTTCTCGAATAGTTGTTACCGATGAAACGGGAGAGCTTTTCGAGGGCCTTGGTGAAGATCAAGATATTGAGATCTCGGCGATGAAGGCGCTAATCAACGCGGTGAATCAAGCCTACATCGAACGCAATTTTAAATTAGCAGTGACTTAGTTAAGAACGAAGGGGAAGCAGGCACAATGGCTGCAAAGAATATAATCGAAAAAATTTGGGATGCTCACGTCATAAGTCAGGCGGAGGGACATCCTGCGATTTTCGCAATCGACCTTATGTTAATTCACGAGGTGACCTCTGCTCAGGCGTTTCAAACGCTCGCTGATAAAGGTCTTGAGGTCTTCGATAAGACCCGTCTCATTGCGACTCCTGATCACATTATTCCCACGCGGAAGAATCGTCTAGAGATTTACGATGAGGCTGCCAAGTTTCAGGTTAAAACTCTACGAGATAACTGCGAGCGTCACGGCATTGCTATTTGTGATGTTGATAGCGGTCGGCAGGGTATCGTGCATGTCATTGGGCCAGAGTTGGGACTAACTCAGCCAGGGATGACAATTGTTTGTGGAGACTCTCATACCTCGACGCACGGAGCCTTTGGTGCTTTAGCCTTTGGTATTGGAACTTCTGAAGTAGGACACGTGCTAGCCACTGGCTGTTTGCTACAACAAGCGCCGAAAACAATGCGAGTTGAGTTTAAAGGAAGCTTCGCCAAGGGTGTGTTTGCTAAGGACGCTATTTTGAAACTTATCGCCGATATCGGTGTGGGTGGAGCCAATGGTCATGTGATTGAGTATTGCGGAGAAGTAGTGCGAAACATGAGCATGGAAGAACGCATGACAGTTTGTAATATGAGCATCGAGTGTGGTGCGCGTGGTGGCTTGATGGCGGCTGACGAGGTTACCTTTGAATATATCAAAGGTAAGCACGCTGCGCCGAAGGGTAAGGAATGGGACAAGGCCCTTGAGCACTGGAAACAGTTTCGAACGGCAGAGGGCGCAAGCTACGACCAAGAGTTTGTAATCGATATTTCCGAACTCCGTCCGATGGTGACCTGGGGAACGAATCCTGGACACGCTTGTAACATCACAGAGAGCATTCCAACTCTTGCCGAGGTTCCAGACCACGAGAAGAAAACGACAAAGCGTGCGCTCGATTATATTAATCTTCAGGAAGGTGCTCCTATTGGTGGAACGCCGGTAGATTGGGCATTCATCGGGTCTTGCACTAACGGGCGTATTGAAGATTTGCGAATTGCTGCCAAAGTTCTCAAAGGGAATAAGATCGCTGCTGGGATCACATTCTATGTCGTTCCAGGTTCAGAGCAGGTCCTTGAGCAGGCGAAGTCTGAAGGCCTTGTCGAGATTTTTGAAGAAGCCGGAGCCGATTTTCGTATGCCCGGTTGTTCAATGTGTCTCGCGATGAACGACGACAAGGTGCCCCGAGGTGAGCGCTGTATTAGCTCGACCAACAGGAACTTCATGGGTCGCCAAGGTCCGGGAAGCCGAACGCACCTAGCGTCTCCTGCGACCGTCGCCGCAAGCGCAATTGCTGGGAAGATCAGCTCCGCCGAAGATTATTTTTAGTTAGTTATAAAGATGAGTTTGTAAAATGGATAAGTTTACCAAGTTCACCTCTAGAGCCGTTTCTCTTCCTCTCAACGATGTTGATACGGATATGATTTTACCTGCGGAGTACTTAAAGAACGTTAGTCGCACCGGTTTCGGTGAGAATCTCTTTCAAGCGCTGCGGACCGACGACCCAGACTTCCCCTTAAATTTGGAGAAGTATAAAGGCGCTGAGGTTCTTGTTGCCGGTAATAACTTCGGTTGTGGTTCAAGTAGAGAACATGCGGTTTGGGCAGTGGTGCAAGCTGGCTTTCGTGTGATTATCGCCAAGTCTTTCGCGGATATCTTTTATAACAACGGCGCAAAGAATGGCCTGATGTTGGTTACTTTGTCTGCGCCAATCGTTGATAAAATGTTGCTTGATGCTGAATCAGGTGACTACGAGGTAAGCGTTGACCTAGAGAGTCAAACAGTAACGCTTCCAAGTGGCGAGAAAGAATCGTTTGATTTCGATCCATTCAGACGGCACTGCATGCTTGGTGGTCTCGATGATATCGACTACATCAATTCGCATAAGGCTGAGATAGATGCCTTTCGTCAGACAACAAACCCCACTCGATTTTCTTCTACGGAAGGACTCTAGAACTATTCTCGCATTTACTAGGAACAAACATGGAAAAACACATCGCAGTCCTGCCAGGTGATGGCATTGGTCCAGAAGTAATGACACAAGCGCTCCGCGTGCTTGCTGCCGTGTCCGAAAAATTTGGCCATACCTTTACCACTGAAGAAGCAGTTATAGGTGGTGCGGCTTACGAGGCCCATGGCGAACATTTCCCAGACGCGACTAGGGCTATCTGCGCAAAGAGCGACGCTATCCTTTTCGGCTCCGTCGGGGGCCCTGTTTCGGAACTCCATCTCGACAAATGGAAAGGATGCGAGGTAAACGCACTTCTTGGAATTCGAAAGGCGTTTAGCTTCAATGCTAATTTCCGACCAGTAAAAGTATTTCCAGAGCTAATCGATATCTGCCCGCTGAAGAAAGAAGTAGTCGAGCGCGGTATCGATATCCTCTTTATTCGAGAATTAAACGGCGACATCTACTTCGGCGAGAAAAAATTCTTCGAGAAAGACGGACGTCGAGCTGCGATGGATGTAGCTGAATATACTGAAGACCAGATAGCGAGTGTTGCAAACACGGCATTCCAAGCCGCTCGCAAACGCAGCAAGCGTGTCACTTCAGTAGATAAGGCAAACGTCTTACACACGTCCAAGCTTTGGCGAGAAGTCGTCCACGAAGTAGCGAAGGATTACTCCGACGTTGCCCTAGAAGATATGCTCGTTGATAACTGCGCCATGCAGCTAATCAAGGACCCTTCGCAGTTCGATGTGATCCTAACGACAAACATGTTTGGAGATATCCTCTCAGATGCTGGTGCTGTTCTACCAGGATCTCTCGGACTCCTCGCCTCTGCCAGCATTAACGCAGAAGGCTTTGGACTCTACGAACCTCCTGGAGGCTCAGCCCAAGACATCGCTGGGAAAGGAGTGGCAAACCCGATCGCGCAAATCCTCTCCGTCGCGATGATGCTAAAATTTTCTTTCAGTCTACAAGCTGAGGCTGAAGCAATCGAGAATGCTGTATCTTCTGCCTTAGCAAAGGGTGCAAGAAGCGGGGACATTGTGCAAAAAGGTGAAACAGCAATCGGTTCCGTTGCTATGACGGATGTGGTGCTAGCCGAACTAGCTTAGTAAGTCATTTCGCCAAAGGCCCCTTGAGATACTTTATCTCGAGGGCAGCAGCCACAAGTGGGTTGCGTTCAAGTAGGGTAGGCGCCTATCCCCCGATTCCAAATCAGGACAGGTCAAAAATTGTCGCTCAACACTTCTTATCCGCTAGTGACAACTATTGTCACCAAGCGAAGCGTTGCTCCTCGAAACTAAGTCTTCGCAAACACCGGACTTATACGAAGACCTAGGTTGAAAGAAAGATGGCACACCCTTTGCTCTATCCAGTAGTAGATATACGAACGATACGCCGAGTTGTATCAAAGCGGAGAATCTGGGGAACTTTCGTACGCTCTCCTCAAATCCTGCTCTCTACTGGTTTCGCAGATTCTAGCCGATTTCAACTCTTTTGTTTAAACGCCAATTGCTTTAAGCGGACTCTCTCAACCGAGTCCGCTTTTTTTTCGTTTAGCGATTAGCTTTATGTGTCGCTAGCCATTGCCTGTTGGCAAGCAGTCCAAGCATGTAAGACCTCTGCGACGCTCCATGCCTGAGCAAAGCACCCCCGAGGTGTGTAAGGCTCTTCTGCGTCAAATACTTCTGAGATAGTTCCAAGCCCTCCCTCGCTAAGATGTGCTTCGATTCCGTCAAGGTAGCGCAGAGACTCTTCTGGCTTGCCGAAGACCTTCAAGTGCGCGCGGACGAAGTAGCCCAGCGGCCATGCCCAAACTGTGCCTTGATGATAGGCAGCATCGCGAGCACGTTGATCGCCACCGTAAACTCCTTGGTAGTAGGCTTCACTTGGCGCAAGTGAGCGCATGCCTACGGGTGTCAGGAGTGTTGTGCCGCAAAGCTCTACGATAGATTGGCATTGACTCTTAGTGAGAGCACTAAATGGAAGGGCCACTGCGAGGAGTTGGTTCGGTCTTAGCGCATTATCTTTACTATGGGGGTCAGTGAGAATTACATCAAAAAGACAATTT
>QIGM01000088.1 GCA_003230795.1 bacterium | reverse complement strand
GTCATTGGCCTCAATGCGAGAGTCGACTTCGATCTGCTTAATTGCAGCGGTCAAACCACGAAGCGTGATCACCTTTTTCTGCTCCCGCGCTTTCATTGCGGTCTTCAGCACTTCTTGAATGATATTCTTTATTTCTGACATCCGATTTACCTACGATGCTCTAGTTCATTAGAAATTCTTGTCTTCATTTCATCGCTAACAGGAGCGTCTGGCTCAGTATCGTCGCCCTTTTTCACCCTGCGAAGGAGCACGGCCACGAGCAAAAAGCACACTAGTACAAAAACAACCGGCATTATCCAAGCCATTAAACCAAAACCCTCTGGCTTTGGCGTACCACGCACATCACCGCCGTAGATCGTTAGCAGCTGATTTCGAACGCCGGTTGGAGAATAGCCCTTCTTTAGCCAACCAAATATTCTCATCCGCAATTGCCGCGCTTGTTCGCTCGGACAGGCAGAAAGTGTGCGGCCCGGACAAAAAGGACTCATCGTGGTATCACTGATTTCTTGGGTTATTTTCTCAAGTTCAGCCAGTGCTCCAGCGTCAAGCTCTGCCGCGGCCGCCGGCTCCGCAGCTACAGCTTCAGCCGTGACTGCTGCATCCGGCTCTGCCAACAGAGGAACGGCTAGCAGCAGCACGGTGATAAAATGCAGAAAGACCAGTGTTAAAAAGACCAGTGTTAAGAGGTGTGAGTGAATACGTTTTAACTTTCTCATCTCATCCTATGTTTACAATCTAAAGCCCCTAGACCAAGCACGTCTACCTTCTCAGCTCTTCGGGACGCTTCCAATCTTGCGCTCCTGCACTTGCAGGGAATCTCAATTTTGACCACTATACGAGAAAACTTACCAGCCTTTGTGAAAGCTTATGAAATGCCCCACGTGTAAAACCCAATTCGAAGAAAAACTAAGCGGAATTTGGCCGTTCTGTTGCAAGCGCTGCAAGATGCTTGATCTTGGTCGCTGGGCGAAAGAAGACTACCGCATTCCCGGCCCAGTCGAAGACCCCGAGTCGATACTTCTTAACAGCGAAGACGACCCTTCTTCTTCTAACGGAGGCTGAGAGAGAAGCTCTTTTAGCTCATCTATCATGCCCCACTCAACGTCTTTCGAATCATGCGAGAACTCTAACTGCACGCACTCGGAGGGAATCACCTCCCAGTCTTTACCATAGGAGCGACAGAGTGAGTAATAAGCACTCTGTCTGGTCCAGCTCTCAAGGCTCTCATCTTCAAAAATACTCATCAACAAATCAAGCACTCTGTGCTGAGATGCAGAAAGACTCTTCACATCTTGAGACAGTATCGCGGGAAGAAACTGCTGTAGATACTCACCGAGTATCTTAATAGCTACCTGCTGCACGTCTTGATCCTCATCCCAGGCAACGCCAAGCGCGAAATTTATCACTCGCTCGAGATACTCACCCGTTTTTTCCCACTCCAGGCAAAGTGTTTCTAGCACTAAGGCAACGGTGAGCGCGTCACGAACATCAAGGGATTTTTCGATCAAATGCTGAAGCTCGATCAACCTCGCTCGGCCGACCACAACGAGAAATGAATAAACCTCATCCACTGAACGCGAACGCCCAATGTCTTCAATTTCGAGCGAACGAAAGACCTCGGTGATCTCCGCCACCTCTTCAGAACTCAACTCCTCGCCCTGGCTGATGCGAAGCAGCAGTTTCTCTGGGTCGATTCCAAACGTCGCTTCCATCTACTCCTTAGGAACTCGGCTCAGCCGAATCGTCTTCGGCTTGCGATTCCTCCTCACCCTTACCAAGCACCAGCTTAAGCTTTGCTTTTGCTCGCTCTAAGGTGCCAGACACCTTAGGCTTGATATAGAAAGGCGTCGCTTCGTCAAAGAGTGCATGATTTGGACTTGACTTGTCTCCAAGATCGTCAATCACGAAAACATAAGCCGCCCCTTCGCTTTCGAAGTCTTTAGCAGTCTCTTCAATCTCATTTTTTACGTAGTCGCGCTTTGGCTTCGTTGCTTTCGAATATCGAATACCCACCATCGGCCGCTCGTGCTCCGAGCCACCTTCTTTCACTGCAACTAAAAATGCTTCTTCAATTTCTGGGTGAATATCAACTGCGCCGATAAGACTTTGACGTAACTTAGGGAAGAGATCGTTTGCAGAACGAACTTCGATATCAGCAAGAGGCTCGTCGTTAAGAGCTGCTACTAGATCTTTTATCGCCTCTTCGCCGCCCTCTCTGATAGCTTCCAGTTCCCACGAAGTGATTTCTTTCCCTACTTCCTGATTGGGATTGAGATACATCCAAAGGTCGCTTCCAACAATCCAAATCAAGGACTTGAATTCCTTCAACACTGACCCTTGCTCGCGCTCAGCCCAATGAGCAACAAACTCTTCTTCGGAAAAAATCGGCAGGCATTCGCTTCCTTCGTATTCGACTGTCGCAAAGCCGAATTGAGATAGACCTCCCTCACCTACTTCAGGGAGTGCACCACCTTTCCAAGACTCAGCTTGAGAGCCTGGCTTTACCGGCACATACACCTCAGAGCGAAGTAGCGTTTGAAAGAACGCCTCAGCAGCACCCGGCTTGTCGGCGGCAGCGTCCTCTAGCAACTTCGTAAGTTCCTTTGGTTCCCGTTCCTCTTCTGTCATCACACCCGCACTTGCAAACTCATGGTCAATTCCGCAGTCTAAGAACTACTGGCCGCACTTAATGTCTCCGGCCATAGTATCCGACTATATTATTCAGGAATAACTCCTTCCCGATAATCTCGAATACTATTGATGCAGGAGACGGAAGACAAATTTCCGCGGCAATAGATAAGCCTTTTAGAAGTCTAAAACTCCCCGATGGGGAAATTTAACTGTTATTCTATGGAAAGCCTCCGCAAAGTCCTTCACGCCAAGATTCATCGGGCGACGGTCACCCAAGCCGATCTGCACTACGAAGGCAGTATTACTATTCCACCCGATCTGCTGGAGGCGGCTAGCCTCTACGACAATGAGGCAGTACAGATTTGGAACATTACTCAGGGCACTCGATTTGAGACTTATACGATCGCTGGGGAAGCAGGTGCTCGAGATATCTGCATCAATGGAGCAGCCGCCCATAAGGCTAGCCCAGGGGATATGATAATTATTGCTTCATTCAAGCTCATTCCTGAGAACTCCGTGCCATCGCACAAGCCCTACCTGGTCTTTGTAGACGCGGAAAACAAGATAGACCACCTTGGCCCGGAAGTAGCGGGTCCTAAGCTTAGATAGGGCCCTCCTCTCTCTCGAACGCCCCTCTCTCGAACGCTACGATAGCCGAGAAATAACTACCCCTGTGCATAAATAGGCCACAGCCGTAGCCGCGCAAGAAAGCAGCATAGACAGGTAGAATCCAACACCCGCCCGAAGAAGTTGAGGTAAGATAAGAAATAGACAAAGAGAGGGTAAGACCATCCAGAAAATATTACTCGCCAAACTAGCCACTCGCCCAACATCCCCCGAGTCTCGGTAGAGCCAAATCAAGGCAAGTATCGACACCAGCGGCAATGAAGCCAAAAAGCCAGCCAGCAAAGAAGAGCGCTTCGCAACCTCAGCAACGGCAACAACAAGCACAGCAGTAATCAAGGTCTTCAATACAAGGGGAAACATGGCGTCAAGCATAACGAGAAGCAGCCAAAAGACGCGACCAAAAACCCTTCTATTTGCTCACTTTTCTACTATTTAATATCAATTCTTGACACCAGGCCCGCCATACGCGAAAAACACTCGTCCAACCTACCAATATTCCCCGGTAGCTCAGTTGGTAGAGCAGGTGACTGTTAATCACCTTGTCACAGGTTCGAGTCCTGTCCGGGGAGCCAATTTTTTCGGTGAGTTGCAAATCTCCGAAACTCAGTCTAGTAAAAAATTCACTGCCTCCTTTCTCAGGCGGCGATGCCGCGAAAATCGTAGCCGCTTGGGTTCTGGAACACTCTTAGACCGAACTCCGGAATCACGGCGAGAATATGATCAAAGATATCGGCTTGTATGCCCTCGTAATGCGCCCACACTTTGTCGCTGCTAAAGACATAGATCTCAATTGGCAGCCCCTGTTCCGTCGGCTGTAGATGACGCACTAAAAACGTCATATTTTTGTTAATCTGCGGGTGACTGCGAAGGTAGCTCACGACATACGCCCGAAATACGCCGATGTTCGTCATTCGACGGCCGTTCACCATCTCTCGCTCGTCTATTTCCTTCTCGCAGTTGTATGCGGCAATCTCTTTCTCTTTTCCAGTAATATAATCGCTTAGAAGGTCGATACCTTTGAACCGCTCCAGCATATCTTCGTCGCAAAAACAAATGGTATTCATGTCGATGCTTAATGCGCGTTTGATTCTTCTACCGTCCGATTCCGACATGCCGCGCCAGTTTTTGAACGAGTCGGAGAGAAGTGCATATGTGGGAATCGTTGTAATGGTTTTATCCCAGTTCTGCACCTTGACCGTGGCAAGTGAGACATCGATGATATCGCCGTCGGCGCCGTACTTTGGCATCTCAATCCAGTCGCCAGGGCGCACCATATTATTGGCGGCAAGCTGAATGCTGGCTACAAAGCCGAGGATAGAATCCTTGAACACGAGCATCAGCACTGCGGTAAGAGCACCGAGTCCGCTCAGCAGAGCCCAGGGAGATTCGCCTATGAGCACAGAAAGGACAAAAATGGCACTCACAAGGTAAACGAAAATCTTCAGCACTTGCAGATAGGCTTTAATCGGACGCTGCTTGGCAATCTCGTAATCTTCGTAGATACCAAGCCCTGAACTTAGCAAGGCATCTGCTATTAAGCAGCCGACTACAACCATATACGCTACCGCAACGCGTTCGGTAATCTGAGCAAGCTTGGGCTCTGTATAAAACATCAAGGCTGCACAGATATAGAGTACCAACGCTGGCGCCAAGTGAGAGACCCGCTCAAATACCCTTTCACGGACAAAAATGTCATCCCAACGCGTGCGGCTCTTGCGCGCAAAATAGTGAACAAGCTTCAGTACGTATTTTTTCGCAATGAAATTCGCGAGGACGCTCAGCAACAGCACCCCGACGACGACCAGCGTGCGCGTCAGAAGAAATGCCGCCGTAGGATGCAAACCGTATTGTTCAAGGTAGGTTCGAACTGTATCAAATGCGTGGAGCACGTTTTAGTCCTTATATATCAGTCGAGAAAACGTCGATTATTCACCAAAAAAAGCTTATCAAGAATAGCTGCGGACTGCTAGAGCTTGCTTAACACCTGAACAACGTAAGCAACAAACCACAACCTACTGATTCCAACCGTTTCACTTTTCTCCAGATGCTTTGGAACGCATTCGGTGGAGCATCTCTCCAAGGGTCGAGGGATAAGGCGTCCTGCAAGAGACAACCTTCTTTAATGATGAAGTCCGATTCTGGCTAGATTTGCTTTCTATGTACTGTATAGTCCATCACGCTATAGATTTCCTGTTTTACGGTGTTTTGTGATGACTATGATACTCAGGCAAAAGAAAGCAGGGGCAAAAGAAAGCAAAAACATGCAACTAAGCGCCGACATTTATGAACGCGCTCGATTGACTCGTGATGTGCGTTTCGACGGACGGTTCTTTATTGGAGTGAAGACGACGAGTATCTATTGTAGGCCAATCTGTCCGGTAAAGATGCCCAAGGCTCAAAACGTGTTGTTCTTTGCAAGTGCCGCTGCCGCCTCGGAAGCTGGTTTTCGGCCCTGTCTGCGTTGTCGTCCCGAATGTGCCCCTGGCTCGCCAGCTTGGTATGGTACTTCGACCACGGTGCGACGTGGGCTGCGGCTTATTGCCGACGGTGCACTGAATCAAGGCAATGTTATTCAGCTTGCAGAACGACTCGGGGTGACAGATCGCCACTTGCGACGACTTTTCAATCAACATCTTGGAGCCTCGCCATTGGCAGTTGCCCATACGGGGCGTTTGCATTTTGCTAAGCGACTTCTCGATGAAACGAGCTTGACGATGACCCAAGTAGCCCTTGCGGCAGGGTATGGGAGTGTGCGTCGCTTCAATGATCAATTCAAAAACACTTACGGACGTACTCCCAGTGAATTGCGAAAACGCAGACGGAATATCCCTCACAATTCCTGCAATCGTCGAATGGGAATGACCTTGCGTCTGCCCTATCGAGAGCCATTCGACTGGAGTTCTATGTTGCGTTTTCTGGCCGTGCGGGCAACGCCGGGGGTTGAAGAGGTGGTCGATGATCGGTACACGAGAACGTTTACGGTTGCTGGCCAGCCGGGCGTCGTCGAAGTGCGACCAGCGGAATCTCCGGGTTTTCTGATGTTGACGATTTATGCTGTTGCAACTGAGCACTTGTTTGAGGTAACTCAAATTGCACGAGAGGCGCTCGATCTCGATGCGCCAATTTTAGAGATCGCACAATGGCTCGGACAAGACAAGCGACTGGGCGTTCTGGTGCGGCGTCAGCCTGGCATTCGTGTACCTGGTGCGTGGAATGGGTTTGAGTTGACCGTCCGAGCTGTTCTTGGACAGCAGATTTCAGTGAAGGCGGCGACTACGATTGCCGGTCGATTAACAGAGCGTTATGGACAGCCATTTGATGTTCAGCAGATAGTGCCCAGAAGTTCTAGGGGCGAGAGTACTCTATCCCGTGTTTTTCCGACTCCTGCTCGATTGGTCAAGGCACGTTTGACTAATCTTGGAATTACCCAAAGCCGTGTTGAGTTGATACGCCGACTGGCTGCGGCGAGTGAAGAAGGTGAAATCAAGTTTGACTCCGCACAAGAGCCAGAGAAGTTTTGCCAAAAGCTTCAGGCCATTCGAGGGATCGGTGAGTGGACCGCGCAGTATGTTGCGATGCGAGTATTGAGAGATCCAGATGCGTTTCCGGCGTCGGACCTTGGGCTGCTCAAGGGGATCGAGCCGGGTAAGAAGAGTACCCCGAAAAACTTGGCGAAGCGTGCCGAACGTTGGCGGCCTTGGCGTGCCTATGCGGCGATGCACTTATGGAATTCGTTGGCGGATTCAGGAGAATAGATTACATGTTCTACACCTACCTAGACACTCCGATTGGTGAACTGCTGCTGGCTGGTGACCGGCAAGCCCTGCGCGAACTTGGTTTTCCTGATGGTCCCAAACGGCGGCGTGCAGAGCCCGCTTGGGAGCTGAGAGATACAATATTCAAGGAAGCCAAGGTTCAGTTGAAACAATACTTTGCTGGGTCGCTGAAAGAATTCTCCTTACGGATTGATCCCAGTGGGACGCCGTTTCAATTGAATGTGCTCAACCAGCTCAAGAAAATCCCTTACGGCGAGACGGTTTCCTACGGGGAAATCGCGGCACGTCTCGGTAATCCCAAGGCGATGCGTGCGGTTGGCGCAGCAAACGGTCGAAATCCGATTCCCGTGATTATCCCCTGCCACCGAGTGATCGGTTCCAGCGGAAAACTGACTGGCTTCGGCGGTGGCCTGCCAACGAAAGAGGCGTTATTGAACATTGAACAAGCAAACAGC
>QIGM01000388.1 GCA_003230795.1 bacterium | reverse complement strand
GCCGTCCCGATTTGCGCTCGCAGCACCTTCATTGTGCTGATTAAGCTCAGGAAGTACAACGTCATCAAACAACTCTTCAAGTTTAGGTTGATTACCCATGGTAATCCTCACTCTCTCGAAAAAAGAAATGGATAGTAAACAAACATGGTTTCCGCGCTGTCGGTTTCACCCTCCTTTCACGCGGACAGGAGGAAAGAGAAGCAATAGCCATCATCACGAGACGGTGGCACGCTCCTCTTGGACCAAGGCTACGTCTTTATCCCAACGAACTGGGTCTTCAAGCCAATTGTCGAGGTTCCCTAAAACATTGCTCCACATTGGGCCGCCGATTAGACGAGCCAAGAGCAAGTTTTGGAACCACCAAGGTTGGTCGAAATCTCGCCAGGCGAGATCGGGACCAAGGTAGTCGGGCTCACCGTAGGGAAATGGTTGACCCATATCTTCGGCCTTTCCGGGACGAAAGCTACTGGTTAGAATTCCCTCGAGACTAGTGATAAACGGATCAGACTGAAAACGGCGTTCTTGCGAAAGCGCTTCAATCGTCTCCCTCACATAGCCCATTGGGAACTCAAAGGGAGTCTCGATAAATCGAGGCCTCTTCGGCCAACGAACATTCCACAACTCTTTTCGATCGGACTTAAAGCGATCCGACCTCTCATGTGGAATCTCCGCACGCCCGTGCTGATGTTCCCAAATGTGCGTTCGATGAAACACATACTTACTGGGATCCTCATTCTCGGGTAGCACAAGCTCACGGCCATTGATCATCATCGCAACATCGAAGAACGAACCCTTGCGCAACTTTTCGTAGCGATAAATTAGGGCTCTCTCATCCTCCGGGTCGCTCGTCACCAAAACACGATGCGCAAAGCCAGAATCAGGACAGGCCTCTGGGTAGTCTGTTGAGTCATCATCAAGGTCTTTGAAGTGAGAACGATCCCAATAGCTCAACCATCCGTCACGCGGCGGCGGTACAGCTAAATAGAGAAATCCTGGTCTCGGCGTGAAACCAAGATTCTTAACTTGTGCCGCTCCTAGCAGTAACTTTGTTGGCACTCGAGAGTAAAAAGCCTCTTGAGTAACGCTCTCCGTTCTCCAATGAGGTGCCGAACCCACTTCAACATGAGATCGACTCTCATGACGAAGCAGATCGGCATGGAGACATTGAAGCAGAGAAAAGGATTGGTGCTGACCAAACCCCGGAGCCTCGTTATCGAAACAACCCGCATCCGGAGCACTCAAGATCGTGAGATACTGCGGAACTTGGTCTGGATGCTTGATGGGCTCTAGTCCAGCGAGCTTTTGCTCCTCGGGTGAGAGGATTCGCATGGTATTTTCCTTTCTAATAGAACCTTTGTTTCTCAGGATACAGAACCGTATTCTGTTCTGTACCCTCAGGGATACGCTTCAGGAAGGAGAAATGGGAGAGATCCAGCCGGGGACACTAGCTTAGATAGGAGAAAACCGCAAGGATTCACGGGATTTAGGCTTAAGGCCCTAGTTCCGAGATTTATTAGGGGAAAAGCTGGTGGTTCTCTTTCTCCTAATCAGCGAGTAAATCACCGAAAGGAATGAGCGGCACTCGCTCAAGATAACTGGCCGCACAAAGTATGTACGCCCCAAGGAATCCCAATCCAACCAAGACATCAGTGTAGTCGATAGGAACAAACTCAGGGTAAAGCGTCGGGGCAAACAATAAGTACATCTGCACCCAGAGCCCAATCGCTGGAATCAGAGCCGTTGCAAACAGAAGTATCGGAGTCTGCTTAATGTCTCGGCTAAGACCAAGCATGAAAGGAATGATGAAACAGGTGCCGAGTACAAACCAGGCAATGCTATGCCAAGGCTGTTCACGTAGGCGCACGATAACCCAAGCTGTTTCTTCAGGAAGGTTTCCGTACCAAATCGGCAAGTAGTGACACCAGAAAAGGTACGCCCAGAAAATACCAAAGCCGAACATTAGTTTTCCTAGATCCCAAAGAGTGCGTCTCTCGATCTTTTTAAGAAATAGCGGATGCTGCAAGCGTAGGAAACCAACAGCAAGCGAGGCAAAAATCATCGCAAGGTAGACTGCGGACATAAAATAAAAACCGCCAAACATGGTTGAATACCAGTGCGGATCAACTGACATAATTTGGTCGAAGGCAATAATCGTCATCACGATGGCATAAAAGATCACAACTGCTGGAGAGAAGCGTCCCATTAGCCCGGTTGTCTTCTCAATTTCTGCCTTAGTATCATTGCTTGCGCCAACAACGTAGCGATCAAACTTCTTTGCGGTCCAGCGTTCAATTTGCTCATCACTCAGACCGGTCAGGCCACCTCGTATCGCCAAGATATCTCTGCGCACAGAAAGTGTAATCACTTTACGGATGAGGAATATCAGCACCAAAAGAGCGATAATATCTCGCGCATAGACAAAGTTCGACGTGAGCCAGCCCTCCTTTCCTGCTATCGGCGTATGCGCCCAAACAAAGAGGTGCCCATGACCAAAGTAGAGCACGGCGAGGATAAAGGGAGTGGCACAAAGAAAAGGAAGCCCTGATTCGAAGATTCTTCGAATAGGTCTCGACCACTGCGCATTACAAATCTGGAACACTGCGGCGAAGCCACTTGAGGCAGCCGCAACGCTGAACCAATAGGTGAAGTTCACATGAAGCGCCATCCAGGCATGACGGGCATCCCCACCGAGTAGCTCCTGGCCAAACGCAATCAAGCCGATAACTACGAGGCTCGCAAGTAGCACCTTCGTCGTCCACGACAAGGTCAAGGGCTTTGCCTCGACAATGCTCGGAATATCTTCAACTGTTACTGGAGAAAGAGAATGTGACATATAAACGTTATTCTTCCTTTACAGGTCGTTCCATACCTTCAACGTCCTTACCCTGAAGGAAACGCAGATAGTTTACGATATCCCACTGCTCCGCATCCGAGAAACGAAAGCCGTGTCTCGGCATTGCACGTAGGCCGTAATGAATCACACCAAAAACGCGTCCATCGGACTTTTGGCGATAAAAATCGTTAGTTAAATCGGGAGCTCCAATCTGACTACCAACCGGCCCTTCCCCGGCACCAGTCTTACCATGGCAGGTCCAGCAATTGGCATTCCACAAACGCTGTCCACGCCAAACTGAATTCTTCGTAAACGACACAGGATTCTTTAATCCAGCTTCAGCCTCTTCCAAGGTCATTGTAAAAGGCTTATAGCCGAGAGGCACCGTGCCCTCTACTGGAGCGCGAGCTACTTCATTCGCTTCCAAGGACTTCTGACGATACATATCGTAATCCCAAGGCAAGGCTGCTGCCGTTGAGACAAAGAAGCACAGCACAGCAAAAGGAAAAACTGCTAACGACAATAAAACTCTAGCGCACATATACTGCCTCCACTTCCTCTGCACCGTAGCTCTCAAGTTTTTTCGTAACATCTTCAGCATCGTCTTTTGGCACTCGAAGGCTGATACCAAACGTACCTGCGCTAAATTGAGGGCGGTAGCCAGCTGGACGAAAAATATTCGGCAAACGGCTAAAGAAAAACATGCTCGTAATATTTGAAAGCGCACCGAGAAGAATCGTGCACTCAAAAGCAATTATGACAAACGATGGAAAAGAAATCAGCGGCTTCGCACCTACTCGAAGCGGATAGTCCACAGACATCCAGGAGGTAAAAAGAAAGGCGCCAAGACAACCAGTCAAACCACCGAGAAATACAAACATTCTTACGGGGCTTCTCTTTTTGCCCTCGTAGATAGCATCCTCAAGGTGATGGTCGGGAAAAGACGAATACACATCCATCTTGTCGTCCAAGCCTTCCTCACGAAGCGACTTTACAGCTCCAATCGTCTGCTCAATCGAGGTGAACTCACCGGTAACTAAGTAATCTGTAGACATAAGACCTTAGTGCTTCTCTCCGGGTATCTCCACCACCTCTTTCACCTCAGTGATAGAGACAGATGGAAAGAATTTAATAAAGGGTAATAAGAAGCAGAAGAACCATCCGAAGGAACCAAGAGTGATCCCTGCTTCAATCCATGAAAAATTGTAGTTACCCCAAGCCGCAGGGTCGAATTCAACGGTGAGCGACTGAAGGATAATATTGAAACGCTCAAACCACATCCCGATGTTAATGATAATTGAGAGAATCATTAACCAAACCAGATTGGTGCGGCATTTCTTCCACCAAAGGGATAAAGGAGCAACGCAGTTGCAAAAGATCATCATCCAGAACGCCGGCGCAAAGTAGCCAAAGGGACGGAACCAAAACTGATATTGCTCAAATTGGTTGTTACTATACCAAGCAATGTAGAATTCAGTCACGTATGCATAGGTAACAATTCCCGAGGTGAACATAATCAACTGAGACATTTTCTCGTAATGCCAGATCGTGAGGTACTTCTCTAGTTCAAAGGCTTTTCTCATTGGAATGGTAATAGTCATTACCATAGCAAGCCCTGAGAAAATCGCTCCCGCAACAAAGTAAGGAGGAAAGATGGTGGTGTGCCATCCCGGCACATTACTCATCGCGAAATCCCAAGATACTACCGAGTGAACCGAGAGAACGAGAGGCGTAGCAAGAGCAGCAAAGAAGCCGTAGCAGGCGGCATAATGACGCCACTGCTTATGCGTTCCTCTCCAGCCAAGTGAGGTAACGCTGTAGAGAATCCTGCGCAGTCCAGTAGCGCGATCTCTTGCCGCCGCGATATCTGGAATTAGCCCAGTGATGAAAAACAGCATACTCACTGTGAGGTACGTACTTACCGCAAACACATCCCAGAGGAGCGGTGACTTAAAATTCACCCAGAGGTAGCGCTGGTTAGGGTACGGAAGCAGCCAATAGAAATTCGCTGGTCGCCCAAGGTGAATGATTGGAAATAGTCCTGCAGTAAATACCGCAAATACCGTCATCGCTTCTGCGACTCGGTAAATCGGAATTCTCCACTTAGCGCGAAAGAGAAAGAGTACAGCTGAGATAAGAGTGCCAGAGTGCGCGATACCAACCCAAAAAACGAAGTCAGTAATATAAACACCCCACATAATCGGGTGACTGATTCCAGCGACACCGATTCCATGCATGATCTGGTAAATCCAGCAGTAGGCGCCCACCAACATGCAGCAAACAGCTGTCGCAAAGAGCAGATACCAACCTACTGTTGGCGGCTCTAGGGTTTTTAGAATGTCATCGTTAACGGTTTCATAATCAACCGCAATTACACCAGTAGACTGCATCAGCTCAATCCACGCTCCTTATCCTTTTGTCTGCCCATCTTCATGCACAACCTTGGCCAAATACGTCACGGCTGGCTGTGTATTAAGGTGCGCATCGAGTACTTTATAACCTCTCTCACTTTGAGAGTTTTGGTACACGACACTTTCTTTATCATTTAAGTTTCCAAAGGTGATAGCATCTGCCGGGCAACTTGAGGCACAAGCCGGTTGAATCTCACCGTCCTCCACTTCGCGACCTGCATCCTTTGCGGAGTTGGTCCCTTCCTTAATTCTCTGAATACAGAAAGAACACTTCTCCATCACCCCAACACTTCGGGTAGTAACATCAGGATTCAGCTGCCAATTCATCGGCTCTGGTCTGTCGTATTCGAACCAGTTAAACCGTCGCACCTTATAAGAACAGTTGTTTGAACAATAACGAGTTCCCACACAACGGTTGTAGACCATCGTGTTGAGGCCTTCATCACTGTGATACGTCGCATACACTGGGCAAACCGGCTCACAAGGAGCGTTGCGGCAATGCTGACACATCATCGGTTGGAAACCAGTGACTGGCTGCTCATCACCCTCATCTAAGAAACGTTGCACACGTATCCAAGACATTTCACGACCTTCCTCACAGAACTCCTTTCCAACAGTTGGAATATTGTTCTCAGCGTAGCAGGCGGTAACGCAGGCAGAACAACCGGTGCAAGAAGCGAGGTCAATTGACATTCCCCAGCTGTATTGCACATGCGGCATCTGCTTATACATCTGCTTTGGTTCAGCGTGCGGCCCAAGCGCATTCGCGTCATGGTGCATAACGTGAAATCCGTCCGGGACGTGGTGCTCATCATGTCCGTTTGCTTCTTTCTTCGCGTGCGAGCCGTTACCGTTCTTACCGTGCCCTGCTGCTTCTGCAGCAAGCGCAGCAACTGAAACCGTGCGAGTAATACCGCGGTCATACTGAAAGTCATGACCTTGAGTAATGACAAGAGTCTCTTTAGAAATAGAAGGGCTAAGCTTCACTTTCGAGAACAAACGCTGAGTCAATGTTCCTGCATCGCTCGTCGGAGCAATTGAGAGTGGATTTACTCCAACTCCAGAAGCGTAACGACCCAAACCTAAATGCCCCTGCCCAATCGGGAGAGCGACAAGTTTCGGGTGGATATGTTTGGTGATATAAACTGGTGCTTCAATCTCACCTTGAGGTGTAGCAATCTGCAGCACGTCCCCTTTCTCAACCCCAGCTTCCGCCGCAGTATCAGGATGCACTTCAACCCAAGACCCCCAGACCGCAGTCGTCATAGGATCTGGCACTTCCTGCATCCAAGAACGGTTTGCAACACTACCGTCTGAAAAATGAACTGTCGGATAGGCAAGCACTGCAACACCGCGATGCTCAGTAGTTGGCGCTTTAACTTTAGCAGCGCTCGCTTTAAGCGTGCTCGCGCCACCACGGTTAGCGGCCCTATTCGACCAATCTCCGCCTGACTGCACATACTCTAGCCACTTGTTCTTGAAATTCGCTGCACCAGTGCGAGCCTTCCAACGCAGCTTCATGTAATCGACAAAGCTTACGACTTCACCAATTCGCACATCAAGCTTTTCGGAAGCAGCAACCGCGAGCAAGGTATCGCCGAGTGACTGCGAAGCATAAAGCGGTTGCATTGAAGGCTGGTTGAGATTGAACACGCCTGGACTTGGCTCTGAATCAGACCATGCCTCAAAGCTCGTGCTCTTTGGCAAAACAATCTGAGCTATTCTCGAGGTTTCATCGAGGTTAGTTGAAAGCGCGACGACTAAGCCGGCTTTCGCAGCAGCGGCGGTAAAGCCTGAACTAGTCGGCAGAGTAAACGCTGGGTTTGCGCCAGAGACAAAGAGCACGCCAACGGGTCGTTCTTCAGAACCCATTCGCTTGATTAGCTCCCGCATAGAGGCAGAATTTTTAGGCTTGCCGCTCTTTACCAAGACGCTTTTGCCAAGGTTACCAAGGACAGCGTTGAGAGCGTTTGCAAGCACACCGCAAAGAACTTCCTGTTCTCCGCTAATACTTGAGCCACCGGCAAGGACGACTGAATTCGGCGACGTAGCAAGTTCAGCAGCAACTTCTTCGAGTTTCGCCAGAGTAATACCGCTCGCCTTTAGATCTTCTTCAACAGAAGAGCCGACAAGCATTGCATCAACAACTGCTGCGGGTCCCTGCAGCTTTTTCGAGCCTACTTTCTTATAAACAAGCGAAAGAAGTGCGCGAAGAATCTTGTGTTCGCTACCCGGCGCGTTCATCAACCATGAATCTGCATTCGCAGCGGTCAAAGACAAGCGAG
>QIGM01000475.1 GCA_003230795.1 bacterium | reverse complement strand
AATTGGCTCGCTGATACTGAATTCGTCAAAGTCAGCAGGTGTTGTTGGAACAGGTTGATGCTTCAGAGAAGCGTCGCCGAGGGTGCCCGCTACGAGAAGAAGAAAGATAAATATCGGGTAAATCACGATTCCCCAGATAATCTTACTCTCGTAGTTTAGGTGCATGAACATCAGCGTAACCACCCCGGCCTTAATTGTTGCGATGCCCATAGCTACCGCAAGACTGAATACTCCGAAGTCTTGAGTGGCGGCCCAAACGGTAATACCCGTAAGAGCTATCAAGCTATAGAAGACGCCTCGATAGACATCAATAGAGACAATATGACCTAGACCCGTCTGAGCGTCCTCAGTCAGTAAAGAGCCGTCTCCTAGCCTCTTCCATTCTTTGCCGTGACCTGCCATGAGCCTCTTTTTCCTTAATCTTTAGTTCTAATGAGCTGTGGCTACTCTAATGAGCCGTTGCTACACCCAGGCTAACTCCAGCGAGGAGGTAGAGTACAGGGTAGAGATAAATCCAAACAACATCGACGAGGTGCCAGTAAAGACCGACTACTTCAACAGGAGTGTAATACACTGGGGAGTAGCGATTCTTCTTTGCCAAACCCCTTACCCACCAAATCGCAACAACTCCGACAAGTACGTGCACCGCATGGAGACCGGTCATGGTGTAATAAAGCCCGTAGAAGACATGCGTCGAGGGGACAATAGGGGGAACGTGGGTAAGTTTCGCTTTATATTCGAAAAACTTAACGACAAAGAAGCCGCAGCCGAATAGCAGAGTGATATTGCAGTATTTAATTACCTTCTTGTTTAGGCCTTTCTGCGCCGCATCGACGGCTCTCACCATCCAGTAGGAGCTGCTGAGGAGGAAGACGGTATTGAGTGCGCCAAGCTTCCAGTTAAGCGTCTGGGCGAACTCATTAAACTGCTCTAAATATCTCCAGCGGTAAATCGCGAAGGCAGCAAATAGACCGCCAAAAAGATGTACCTCGGTGGCAAGGAATATCCACATCCCAAGCTTGGAAGAATGATATGCCTGCTCAGGTTCAAAGTAACTAAAATGACCTGGGGGAAGCGACTCGTCGTGACCCATTTCTGCTCCTATTCCTTAATGTCCTGCGTGAGACTCATCGTCTTCTGGTTTTCCATACCCATAAGTCCAATCGGTGACAATTGGGATAGTCTCCCAGTTGTCGTGGGCAGGCGGTGAGGGAGTCTGCCATTCCAACGATAGGGATTCGTAAGGGTTCGTCCCGGCCTTTTTCCCACGAAAAACTGCGTAGCCTAAGTTGCCAAAGACAAAGAGGTAGCCGAGGCCGTTTACGAATGCGCCAATAGTTGCCATTTGATGCAAGGTGGTGAACTCGACAGGGTAGTCGAAGTATCTACGTGGCATGCCTTCCATCCCGAGAATAAACATTGGGAGAAACGCACCATTGAAGCCGATGAAAAGAAACAACCAACCAACCTTCGCCAGCTTTTCATTGTACATTCGTCCAAACATTTTGGAGAACCAAAAGTGTAGTCCGCCGAGTAGGCCAATTACTGCTCCCCCCTGAATGGTGTAGTGAAAGTGAGCAACCACGAAGTAGGTATCGTGATAGTGCGCATCAGTAGAAAGTGTTGCCAGATGTATTCCAGTACAGCCCGCGATAAGAAATAGGAACACAAATGATAGTGCGTAGAGCATTGGTGAGTCCCAGGTGACTGAACCCTTGTAGAGCGTCGAAATCCAATTGAAGACTTTTACTGCGGTAGGGACAGCGACGAAGAAAGTAAGGAAGGAGAATATGTAGCGCGTGAGATTCGCCATTCCTGCGACAAACATATGGTGCCCCCAAACGAGGAAACTAATAGCAGCAATCCCCACACTTGCGTAAACGATAGCGCGGTAGCCAAATATCGGTTTCCGAGAGAATACCGGTATGATTTCCGATACGATGCCCATGGCCGGTAGAATCATGATGTAGACAACTGGGTGAGAGTAGAACCAGAACATGTGCTCGAAGAGTACAGGGTCTCCGCCTAAATCCGGGTCGAAGACGCCAAGACCAAACACGTTCTCCAAGATTAAGAGAAGAAGGGTGATACCGATTACTGGCGTCGCGACCACCTGCAAAATGGCTGTGGCATAAAGCGTCCACACGAACAGTGGCAGTCTTCCCCAATGCATTCCGGGTGCTCTCATGTTGTGAATGGTCACAAGGAAATTCACACCGGTGAGGATAGAAGCAAATCCCCCAAGGAAGGCCGCAGTTGTTGCCGCCACTACCGCAGTGCTATTTTGAACACTGTAAGGGGCGTAGAACGTCCAGCCCGTATCGAGTCGAAATACAATCGCAAGAACTGCGACCCCGCCGGAAAGAACGTAGAGCCAGTAGCTGAGCCTGTTAAGGCGAGGGAAGGCGACATCCTTCGCTCCAATCATTAAGGGCAATAAGAAGTTTCCAAGTGTGGCCGGAATGCCGGGCACAATGAAAAGAAAGATCATCACTACGCCGTGAAGGGTGAAGGCGGTATTGTAATCCGCTGCTCCCATGATTGTCTCGCCGGGAGTGAATAGCTCTATTCGCACCAAGAGAGCGAAAAACCCGCCAATCGCAAAGAACATGAGCATGGTTCCGAGATACATTAGACCAATGCGCTTATGGTCAATGCTCATCCACCAGGACCAAAAGCCTTTCTCCCAGTTGATATAATTATGGTCGTGATCGTCTGTAGCAGCGTATGCTGACATTTCTTATCCTCAATATTTCCGACTAGAGTGTTTTAAGATACGCAATGAGATTGGCAATATCCTCTTCAGATAGTTGACCTTCAAACGCTGGCATTATAGGCGAAAACCCTTCAACCATCTTAGCTTGAGGCTGAAGAATCGATTCCCGAATATAATTCTCATCAATTGGGACGACAGTGCCGTCGGCAAGTTTTCGCTCTTTTGAAGCAAAAAGGCCTTTAAAGCTAGGTCCTAGAGTTTGGCTGCCATCGAGAGAGTGGCAGGTGTTGCAGGTCTTTTCGGTGTAGAGAACTTTCCCAGCTTCAGCAGGTGACAGCTGTGGAGCATCACCGGCTTTTCGGTCAACGAGATAATCTTCGTATTCCTCTTGGGTAACTACTTTCACCTTACCAATCATCGCTGAATGTTGGAGTCCGCAGTACTCAGCGCAAAAGATGTGGAACTCACCAAGTTTAATAGGTTCGAACCAAAGATAGGAGTAGTTACCTTGGTAGACATCTTCTTTCACTCTCATTGCAGGGATGAAGAAGGAGTGAATAACATCGTGGGAAGTCATTATTAGTCTAATGGGTTGACCCAGCGGGACAACAAGTGTGTTCGTGCTCTTCTTCCCACCAGGGTAGGTGAAGTCCCAACGCCAGCTATAGGCGTCGACGTTAATTTCTATCGCGCTTGATGGCGGAGTTCTCATCTCTTTGTAGGAGATGATGCCATAGACAAACATTACTGCGCAGATGATCGTAGGGACTACCGTCCACACTGTTTCGAGCATCGCATTGTGAGTGATGTAGGCGACTTCCTGATCCTCTGACTTCTTGCGGTATTTCACGCCTAAGTAAATCATCGCGCCCGTGAGGGTGACGGTGAAGAATACAGAAAGGTTAGTGATTAGGTCGTTAAGCCAGTCGACGTCGGCTGACCAGGTCGCCGCTTGTTCGGGCATGGAGGTGAAGAGATCAAACATATCGTTATTCTGGAATATCCTTACTCTTTTCTTTTAAACGAAATCGAATTAGTAGCCCGAAGAGTACCAATACCCCTGCACTGCAAAAGGCGCGGGTTACGTTCCAAACCGCTAGGGTATATTTACCTTTGGTGGGATCGAAACGAAAGCAATAGAGGAATACCCGATCTAAGGTATTACCTATCTTACCTTTTGCCGCCTCTACAAGCGCTAATCTCATATCCTTACTGGGATAATTGATACCATACAAGTACCGCGAAATCTTACCCTCGGGTGTGAGCACCACCAAGATAGCCGCATGAATATATTCCCCTTGGTCTTCTTTAAATGAGAAGCCAATTTCTCCCATTAGTTTACTAATATTCTCTTTGTCGCCGACGAGAAAATCCCAACCACCGTTTTTTCCGCCTTCTCCGTCTTCTAAAAGGTCGTAGTATTTTTTTGACCTTTCTGAAGCCAAAGATGCCGGCTCTTCGTAGTCGAAACTCACAGAAACAACCTTAAAATCGTCGGAGATTTTCAGCTCCAAGCCATTCAGAGACTTCACCACGCCCTCTTGGGTTAGGGTGCAGAGTCGAGGACATTCATAGTAAACTGGTGCAATTACTAGCGGCCGCCCATCTATAAACAGATCTTTTAGCTGTACTTTCGCTCCATGCTGATTAGTGAATGAGAGTGAGAGATCTATTTGCTCATCAAGACGCTCAAGGATTGCTGCCTCGCTTGGCACATCTCCTGGTTTCTCTGTGGCGTAGGCGCTTCTAACCGTGACGAAGGTAAGAAAATAGCAGAGCGCGATCAGTAGTAGTAAGTGTCGATTCTGGGGCATTCTGCCGTCCTTTGGGTGTGCTTGTGACTTAGTGCAGCTTGAGGCTGCCGTTTTTCTTCTGGGCGTCCGCGAAACACTTCTCCTTTTCCATGCGCGGGGAAGAGTCGAGGTCGTTGGATCTTGACTGATTTTCCGTGCTTTTAGTGCGTTGGCCGAAAAAACGCTGAGGGAAGGCTTGCAATACAAACGCAATAAGCAGACTCATCACCGCTAGAAGTATCCACTCTATTGTATAGCCGAAATGCGTAGATGGCGGAACTTTGAGACGCACATATTCAGCCGGGAATTCCGGGTCGCCGACTTTCGCTATCCGCTGCAAATAATATCCTTGCAGTACTGGGTAGGGAAGTTGCTTAGAGATAGCAGCGATGTCCGGGTATAACCATGTGGTGCTCAATCCTGTCGAATTTTTGTGTAGTTCGCTTTTCGGCGAAATAGGGAGCTGCTTCCCTCTCGCCTTTTGAACGACTGCGAACAGTTCTTCAGATTGAACATGATTGTATTTCTCCCAATGCGAGGAGTCGCGATGCTTAAAGGGTATGAAACCTCTGCTAACGATGACCCTAGTTTCGGAGTTCTCCAGCTTTAGTGGTGTGAGAAGTAGTTGGCCCGGTCCGCTGGCATGTCGACGGTTAAGCACAACAACCTGATTATCGAAATCGTATTCACCTTGCAGTTCCAGTTTCCGGTAAAGGTAAGAGCCGAGGTCGGGATTAGAATCGATAAGCGCTTGTAGTTCAGGTGCTTCGACCTCAGCGTTTTCTGCGTAGGTGGCCATCAACTGCTTTTTCTCGAGGTAGCGAGTCCATTGCCAATGGGAAGCTTTGAGCATTAAGGCAGCGAGCAAAACAGCGGTGAGGCTGATGCGTGCCGAAAAGACAAAGGTAGAGGGTAGAAATTTCATCCGCTGATCTTAGACCGGAATAAGGTTCGCTTGCGCTATGTTGAGCGCTACCTTTTGTTGTCACGAGGCGCGCCCGAAAGCAAGTAAGGACTATAGCAAGTAACGTTAGGGTGTGCGGCTATTTAGCAGGCGAGTCGTCCGAGAGAGGCGCTTCGTTGGGGCTAGCTGAGGCCTCCTGTTCCATTGACCCAAGTTCCATTGAGGTGCGGGGAAGCGGGGAAGCGCCGTTTAGTCCGGCATTGCTAGCCTTCAGCTTATTATCGCAAATAAGCATGGTGAAGAAACCAAGCGGCGGGACTCTCCTCTGTTCTTTTACTTCCAGTGAGTCAGTTCCTAAGCAGGCTTCAATAGGAAAATGAGGACTCCATCCCAAGGAATCAGAGTAGGGTTCGAGTAGCCGCTCTATTTTACTCATCATTCCGTCAGGCTGGCTGAAATGATTAACGATGAAAATCTTTCCACCTGGCTTACAAACTCTCTGAATCTCGTGGATTACCTTCTCAGGGCTTGGCACCACTGACATCACATACATTGCGACAACAATGTCGAATAGGGAGTCATCGTACGTCATCGCTTCTGCGTCCATGATCGCGAGCGATTCGATATGTGAGAGATTTTGATCTTTTACCCCATGCTTAGCTACCCGATACTTGGCGCGATCAAGCATCTCTGGGGAGAGGTCTATTCCAGTGATGGTGTGCTTGGGGTCGTAATGGGTAAGTGAGATCCCAGTTCCCACGCCCACTTCCAAAACTCGACCGCCTGGTAGCTGGTTGACATTACTAACAACACGCTTTCTGCCGGAATCGGCGATGGGGCCAAATAAGACGTCGTAAACGCCGGCTGCCCGGCCGTAGACTTTTTTAATCGCGTCGTTGTTCACGATGACTTTCTTGTTCCCTCTTCGTCACTCATCTGCCTCAACTAATTCCGCTTTGAAGAGGCCGCTACGCCCGCTACGCATTGATGCAAACAATCGATGCAAACAATTGATGCAAACAATCGTCTATCGATTGGCATAATTCCCTAGTAGCGAGCCGCCATAATGGGGGTAATTATCAGAAGTGTCAAACAGGATCCTAAGATTCAAGGGCGCGATGAAAGAGAAAAACTAAAGCGATGCTCTACGTTTATCTCTGGCAGGCGAGGTGTGAGAAGAGCTGCCGTGAGGGGCAATTGGCTGGAGATTCGATGTCGGATTCTCTTTTCGAGTCCTTAACTCTTGTTCACTCTTGATTACCAAGACGTAGAAGACGAGGAGGTGAAGGTTAATAATTTCGGGACTTTTAAGGAGGAGAATAAGCGTTGAGAGTCCCATCATCCCAATTGCAAAATACCGACTGGAAAGAAGCCGCCAGGAGGCAAATGCCATAGGAGCAATGAAAACAATCAGCGACAGTATTCCGAGAGCGCCGTAGCGCCGAACATTTAAGACAAGTCCGTTAGAGACGAAGTCTTTTACTTCTTCGTAACCGAAGCCAAAAAGACCTGACTCAAAGAGTGCATCGATAGTTTCGGCATAGCGGTCAGAGTAGTACAGGAAAGATTCAAGCTTATTCGCTCCGAAAACGCCTACTATATAGCTGAAATCTGAAAAGAGAAGATAGGGCGGAACTCCTAGTAAGAGGGCGATAAGCGGAAGACGAAAAATTGCTCGTTGTATCTTCGTGGTCATTCTTGCGCAAACAAGCATATAGCAGATGGCAAAAATGCAAAGGAAGCCGGCAGCAGAAAACGCCCAATAAGTGCTTATCGCGAGCGCCAAGAAACCGAACCAGGAGGCGAGACGTCCCTTTTGTAGGTTGAGAAGAGACAAAAAGAGTAGAGGGATAGTGAAATGAATGAGCTGAGTTGGTTCGGCAAAAATTCCTCTAAATCGTTCTTCAAGAATTACCTCACTCAGAAAACCAGAAGAGTTCGGATTTGCTGAGAGGATAATAGAGTACCAAGGAGCGAAGTAGTCAAAGTCTCGCCGGATCGAGAGAGGATTGTCGTCAGTGAAGAAGTTGAGGTAGTCGACGTGCCAAGGGGAGGGGTCGAAGGCTCCTGTTGCGATAGATGCATATACGGCGACGGCAAAAATCAAATAGTAAGAGAAAAATGAGC
>QIGM01000062.1 GCA_003230795.1 bacterium | reverse complement strand
GTCAGAGATAATGAGTCCTCGCAAGACTGACGGCACGGCTTTGAAATATCGTTATCAGACGCGAATTCTAATCACCGCCCTATTTCTAATCCTGCTAGTCTTTTCGACTCCTATTCGTGTCACTGCCGAAACCGTATTTTCACTCATATGCGAAGAAATAACTCCCTCTGCTTCCGGTGTAGTCCTCTTGATACATGGGCTTAACAACGCGCCTTCTTCTCTACGGTCTTTACGATCAAGCATTCGGCAGCAGAACTTTAGCACCTGCCAGCTTCGTCTAAGTGGTCACGAAGTGGACTCCCTCGAGGGCGAATCGTACGCCAGTATTTGGAAAGCGGAAACAGCAGAGGCTATTCGTATCCTTCGATTGCGATACCCTGAGACCCCTTTCGTTGGCTTGGGGTATTCTCTAGGGGCGGCACTATTGCTTGCCAATGCACACGCCTACCCGGAACAAGAGTTTGACGGCCTAATTCTTCTTGCCCCACCAGTAGTATTGAGCGGGAAAACAATGCTCCTTCGGCTACTAACGCCCTTGCGCATATTCGGCTTCGGCCTTCCTAGTGCAGCACCAAAGGACTATCGAGTGAAAGACTCCACGTCCTTTGAAATGTATCACGCTGTCTTAGAAATCGCGGACCACCTTAGAGCCCGAAAGCTTCCCGCTTTCCTCAAAGAGAAACCAATACTTCTCGTCGCAAGTGAGAAAGATGAGCTACTTGATGTTCCTGAGGTCTTTAAGTACTTCGAGCGTCAACAGCTACGTAACTTGGAAATCCTAACGCTTACTCCAAAGCCGCTGAGAGACGATGGGTTTGAGCATCTCATCATCGACAGCGACATGTTAGGTGAAGAGGAGTGGAAGAGACTACAATCGAAAATCTTTGCGCTACTCGAGCAGGTCGTCATTCCCGAAAAAAAGGTGCCAGGGCCTACCGAAGCTTTTCAACATTCCAACGTCCGCGTTTTACTCCCGCGTCCGTAAACAGCTGATAGCGCCCACGTAGAGCGCGATCTCGTCGTGAACCAGTAAGGCGAAAACGGCTGCTTCTACTTTGTAATTCCATTTCGAACCCTCGCGCAAAGGACTTACCTTTCACGACAAACGACGCAAAGCCGTCAAGTGTCGCACTACCCGAAATAATTGCGTCATCAAATCGCACGCGAAGCGTAAGGGAGCGATCCTCGGTCCCGCCCGTCTCGGTACTGAGTGCTAATACCCCGCTAAAAGTCTCACTTTGCACCGACAAAGTAGAGACGGCAGCCCCGATGCTCGGCTCTGGATTAAGCGAAGACGTTGGTAAACTCACCACCGAACCTGCCAAACCAGCAGCAGGTGGTAGCTCTCTCGAACTTCTGTTGAACTCCCCGAGACGAAACGGTTTAGAACCAACTCGAGGGGCACGAACCTCGATGTTTTGCTCTTGTATCCCTCCGATATTTTGCGAAGGAGGTAGTGGTGTCGAAGCTTGCGGCGCGGGAGTCACTGTTGCTTTTTCCTTCAGCTTCACTGGGCTCACGGGAACAGTGGAACTCTCCTTTGGTATAGAGGCTAAAGTCCCGCCAGTTGCTCCAACAGAAGAACTAGCGGGGCGAGCAAATGACACTTTCGCTCGGAAAAGTGAAAAGTCTTTGCTCTTTAAAACCTCACCGTCATACACCAAATCCAAACGAAGCGATCCGGTCTTGGGCTTTGCCTTCGCCAATAGATCGAAGCTTCCCGAGGCAAGCATCGAAGCTCCGCGCTTCTTAACTTCCACCGTCTGTAGTCGAGCGACAACTCGACTAGCTGCCGGATCAAAAACATTTATTCGAAACAAATCACGAACAACCCTCGAACCTACCTTCGAAACATTCAATAGCTCAACTTCCCAGCGAACGCTACGTAGTGAGTCTATCTTCGCCGCACTTGCTGGGATTGAGCGACCTCTATCACTTAAACGAAATCCGTCTACATTGGGCTTCGGTGCAATCTCTTCTATAGGAGTCTTTTCTATTTCCGCGGCGGCTTCAGGAGTGGGTTCCGCCTTCGGAACTACCTTTGCAGTCTGGACTCGCTCTCCCGATGATTTAATGTCGAGAGTCTCCTTAGACACTGTAGGAGTCGGGGTAGATACTTCCTCAGCTCCCCCGAAGGCCAAAAGTTCTGCACGTAATTCGGCGCGCTTTGCCTCTTCTAAACTCAAGGAAGCCCCGTCTAACTCATTCTCTTCCACAGCCTTTGGTTGAGATTCCGGCACCGAGATAGCGGTATCGCCAGTATCGAGGAGCCCTGTCTCAAGAAGCCCTGTATCGAGGAGCAACGTCAAACGAGTAAGTCTCTCTCTTCCACTCTCGCTCAACGCGAAAACCAGAGAAATCGCAATTAGCGATAAGATTCCAAGAAAAGGAAGCACGACCCTTCGACCACTTTTCGAAAGACTCTCTTTGCCGGTGTTCTCTTCTTGAATCCCATCAAATTCAAGAGTCCAGGCTCCCGCTGATGTGTTTTTCGTATCACCGAGCTCGAATCCACTGGAAGAACTGGCGCTCTTATCCGCAATGGCCTCATCTTCTTTCGGACTATCATCTTGAGGCACGGAACTCGCGAGAAATACATGAGAACCGTCGACCGAAAAGAAACCTGTCTGTTGAGCCAAAAGCGGCATGTGATGAAGAAGATCTTGCGCAAAGGTAGAGGCGGATTCATAGCGCTCTTCTCTATCTTTTGCGGTCGCCTTTCTAACCACTGCATCATACCACTCTGGAACACCTGGAGTTCGTAGAAGTGTTTCAGGAATCGGCTCGTTTAAATGCTTAAAGGCAACTGCGACCGGACTATCTGCAACAAACGGCTTAACGCCTACAATTAATTCGTAGGCAATCATTCCTAGGGAGTAAAGGTCACTACGCGGGTCTAGTTTCTCTCCACGAACCTGTTCTGGAGACATATAGTCCGGCGTACCGACGACTTGTCCGGTACGCGTGATGCTTGTGTCCATTCCGATAATTCGTGCGGTCCCAAAATCGGCAAGCTTTACCTCACCATCTTCAGCGATAATCACGTTAGCCGGTTTCAAGTCTCGGTGAATCACGTTCTTGCCGTGGGCGTAAGAAATTCCGGCTAAAATCTGAATTAAAATTGACAGCGATTCGCTAAACTCTTCGGAGCATTGCCCCGGACGAATAGTTTCTTCGCCCGTTGCACGGTCCTCGAGGAATTCTCGCAGGCTCTGCCCTTTCACGAACTCCATCGATATATAGGAGTGGCTGTCATCAATGGAGCCAATATCGTGAGTTCTTACAATATTAGGATGGGAGAGAGAACGTGCAACTAGTACTTCGTTTCTGAAGCGTCGAAAGATACTTTCGTCTTGCGCAAGATGCTCATGGAGTAATTTCAGCGCAACCTGATCGTTAAGCTCTCGATCCAAGGCTCGGTAAACAAGCCCCATTCCGCCGGAGCCAATTTTTTCTTGAATTTCGAAACGTCCGGCTACAACACTCCCAGGGGAAAGGCTTATTCGTCCTGTATCGGTAGGAGTGTCCATTCAATCGCATCCTACGGTAATCTGACTCTGGTCGCCACAAGCAACCAGAGCGCTACCTTGGAATGACTATTGTGAAAGCAACTCGTCGAGAAGTCGCTCTCTTTCCAGCTCGTCCTCATCAGAGACCACCGCTTCACTCGCCACCTCATCACTAGTAGGAGCGTCAGCCACAGGCTCTGGGCTTACTTCTTTGAGAACCTCAGCAGCGTCTTGCTCAATGCTAGGCATGGAATCTTCGACGGCCTTTTCACTTTGCTCACGCTCCGCTGCAATTTCCCCAAGAAGGGCGTCGACGGAAAGATCTTCATCTGGTGCTTCTACAATTGCTTCGTCGAGCACAGGCTCGTCAATTGCAGGTACATCTCCAACAGGAGAATCATCCGCCTCCTCAGCGATCACAGCGGAATCTCCGACTACAGCGGTAGTCGTCTCTGCTGTAGCCCCTGATGTAGCCCTTGATGTAGACCGAGTAGCATTTCCACGACGTACTGCAGTCGAAGGCAAAGGCTTGTCGTTTACAACAAGACTCGCGGGTATCATTATTTGGTCGCCGATGTTAATTCGCTCTGGGCGCAAACCGGGATTGGCTGCAACTATCTCCTGCCAATTACTAGTCTTACCCGTATACCAACGAGCGATGAGCCCGAGGGTCTCTCCACTGTATTGAACGGTATGCTCCACCATCGCCGGCTTAGGTGGCTCAAGCGGCTCGCTAGGAGGAGGAGGAGGTGCTTGACGACCACAGGCCACAGCAACAATTAGCAGCAATAGGCAAAGTCCTCGGCATGCGAGTTTGTAGGAACCTGCTCCGAGAATCTTATTCTCACAAAGTCTGAAAGCGTTCATTGTTCGATCTCTTCCGTATTAGTTGTCTCGTCAGCGAGACTATCATTGCTCAATTAACTAACAGCTCCAGAACGCCGTTTTTCGGATCGTTTTAGAGACTGTTTTATTACTCTTTGAATATCTGGATTCGGTTCCGATGACAGCCGCTTACGCAATGCAAGCTCTGCAGCCTCAGTTCCTGAATCGGCTAAATTCTTTGCTGAAAACCCCCGAACGAGTGCTTCCGAATCTTCAAGAAGCTCGATAAGCTTGTTCTGAACTGAGGCATCGCTTAGCGCATCAAGCTTAGCCAGCGCCTTAATCCCACCAACCCGCACGCGGTAATCTTCGTTGCCTAAGACGCCTAAAATCTCTGGCACTGCAACAGACAATTTTCGAATCGCCGCTTCAGAAACCGCCAACTGTAGCGAAGCTTTCGGCACTGCGCTACCGCTCAGTAAACCGCGCAGCTCCTCTGAAGTCAGGAGACTAATACTGACTTTATCAAACCCGCCTGCAGGTATTCTTGGTTGAGGAAATACCTCTCTCGTAACTTCAACAACATCTGCCGCTTCCTCAACAACACGAACTTGCGTTGAGGATTCGGCGGTAACCGGCGTATGACTCGTCTCGACCAAAAATAAAAGCGCAACAACAACCATTGCAACTAGTCCCAAGAGCAAACCACCGGCTGTCTTAACTGATAGGCCGCTGCGAAGTTGCGACTCAGGCGCCGACATGCTGGCAATGGCAGCTTTCGCCGCGGCAATACCTTCAGCATCATCAGTCATGAGTGTTCGCTCAAGAACCTCTGGCTCTTCCGTAGAGATTAGCTTGTCGGAGGATCCTGCGACCGTGTCATCCTCATCTGCTGAGACTTCACGTTCCGGAGCTTCTGTTACCGTCCCTTGAATATTACCCGCGAGCGTTTCCTCCTCTGAAGTATTTTGCCATTTCATATCGTTTTGAAAGCCGCCGGGAATTCCATTCGCGTCGACCACAACATCAAGCACATCGGCGAGACTAGAAATGAATTCCAACGCAGTACCGTAGCGTTCGTCACGCTCTTTGCTTAACCCTCGACCAAGAACGGTCTCAAGTTCTTCTGGAAGATCAAGTCCAAGCTCATCAAATGTTAGTGGCTGTTTGTGAATGATATTACTGACAACAGTAGTAAAATCATTTCCCGGAAAAGGTCGTAATCCCGAAAAACACTCGAAGGCAACAACGGCAAGTGAGAAGAAATCAGTTTTCCCATCAAGTTGAGCACCGCGGATCTGCTCCGGAGACATATAGCTCGGAGTTCCTACCACCGTTCCCGCTGGAGTAAGAGAGGTGTCACTAAGTTTTGCCACACCGAAATCGAGGAGATGAGTCGCATCGCTCGGATCTGCGAGAATGTTACTAGGCTTAATATCCCGATGAATAACGTTCTGGCTATGGGCATAGTCAATCGCAGCAGCTATCTGAGCAAGGTAATGCACCACCCCAGCAGGTTCGATAGGCCCAACATCGGCGATAATAGACTCAAGGCTTCTACCCTCGATGTACTCCATCACGATGTAAGGGGAACCGCTCTCTGTCCGGCCAGCCTCAAAAATAGTAACGATGTTTGGGTGATGTAACTTCCCTGCGGATCGAGACTCGAGGCGGAAACGTTCCATCGCCTCGGCGCCGGCTGGGTCATCGCCCATAAAGACAGACTTCAGCGTTTTGATCGCCACAAGACGACCAATCTCTGGATCTCGTCCTTTGTACACAACACCCATTGAGCCTCGCCCAAGTGTTGAAACAATCTCGTATTTATCGATGAACCGGCTCGTCACAGAACTATGTAAAATTAATTGGTTAGAGCTCAGACCTTACTATAGCAGAAGGAAAAGTCCCAACCGTTCGCATAGTTAACAAAATCGTCGGAAGCATTCCGCCCTCGAATAGAGTTACCGCCAACAACGCCCGGTATTTTAAGCCTATTCGCCTAACAGTTTGATGGTTATTGAAGCTAAACGATTTGTCTTTCTACTTAAAGTTAGCGTTATTTAAGGAAGTCTCTAAATGAAGCGAAAATAACTGCGAATAGTATACAGTGTCGCACTTTAAAATTCCCGTTTTTGGGTTCAGCAGTGGTCGTTTGCTTGGGTCTAAAGCGTAGCTACTTTAGTGGAACACCCAAGCAGTCACATCGCTACAGAGCGCTCGAATTTTGCATAAAAAAGCTAGGGGAATCTCGCGAAGCAGGCTAAGAATCCTCGCTCACAAAGGGATAGAGCTCAGCCTTTTTCGCTTGCCGCTCAAGCTGACGACGCTCGCGAATCTGCTCGACTTCTGAATGAAACAAGGACCAGAACAAGACACGAGGCAGGCTCTCTCTTTTTTCGATAGCGCCAAGCGTTGCTTTCTTTAGTTTACGGAGCCGATCCGCAACGACCGAACTAGCCGCTAATTCCTGCACGCCAGACGGGTCCACACCCGAGTCTCGATTACATGAAGGTTCTTTACGCAATTCAGTGTCTGCGCTCTCATAATGTTCCGTGAACTCGGCGCAAGGCTTATCCGAACGACAACATGGGCACGAAGGCCCCGTCCTCAAGCTACCTGCATTTTTTGAGTCTTCTGAATCCACAACTTAGAAAAAAAATCAAAAATTAATTCAAAAATCTTTCGCCAAAGCACGACGTGAAAACTACACCCCTCTGTAAAAACGAAAGCCACGAGTGTTAATGATATCATGAGAGATGTTTACTTGGAAGAAAATTCCCCAAGAGCGAGAAACCACTGTTCAAATAGAGAGGTTCCGAATACGGCAAGCGCAACTAAATAGAGCGATGTGCAAAGAAGTATTGCGTAGCTACGCGCTGCAGGATTCAATAAATGATAGCTTCCGGCTCGAACTCGAGCGCGAAGGCCAACGTTGGCCGAATCGCTTTGCGCTACGCTTACTTCCTCCTCTCGAAGGAAATCCTCATCACCGAAATTTTCTGTGCGCGCAGCAACCTCTTGATCGTCTTCGTTTCCTACCTCTTCGTTCTCAGTAAGATACTCTAACTCAGAGTCCGAGGAGTCAGCAGAATCAGAGGCCGCATCCGTTAGCGAATCCTTCTTGAGAGGAAACTCCTCCGATAGAATCGACGAGTCTTCGACAAGACTGATAATGTCCTGATCGTAAAGCGTTAGAAGGCATTCAATCGCCTCATGCTGACTCATAAGACAATTGGAAATCATCTCGCTCATCCGACACCCCTGCTCCGCGGCGTCGAGGATCCTTTGCTCCCGTTCACTCAACGTCTGAATGTTTTGCTCAGACTCTCTTACCGTGACATTAACCGCATCAAAGCTTGAAAAAAGACCGTGCAGTCGCTCGCGATCGCCTCGAAGCTCTTCAACATCTAACAGAAATTGTGCTGGATAAATCGAAAGAGCATGTCGCGCATCGCTCCGGACCAACTTTGGCGAAAACTCCGCATATCCGATATCGAGCATCTCTAGAGAATGGAGAAGATCAAGCTGATAACTTTCAATCGCTCTTCGGTAGTCTTCGTCGCTTACATAGTCTTTCCCCACGAGTAGGTCATGGAGCTGGTTCACGCTAATTCCTGCGCCTTCAACCAAGGCTTGTACCTTTTCCATAATACATCCCGAGGCGACTAATCTAGAGGCGATTTCGGAGATCTCACTCGCGTTTGGGTCGAAGACGCCAACAATGCGTCCTTCGCGGAACTGCATTCTCAGATCGCTGTCCTCAAACTGAATCGCAAGTACCCCGTTACGTTTTTTTGACGAGAGGTTGCGAAATAGGTCGCCATAGCTCTCACTCGAGATAGCAACTTGTTCCATTATGCTGCCTCCATTGAATTCTTAGAGCTTCGCGTTATTTGAAGAAATGAGAGGGCTGCGAAAATCAAAAACACTAAGGCTGAGGCGCAAAACAGCGGTGCATCGAAGCGCGCATCGAGCGCCGCTAAGGGATAAAGCCTTAGCGGCGAGTTAAGGCCTGCAAGTAGAAATATCGAAAAGATAGATAGTCCGAGAACTCCCTGTAAGGGTTTTTCGCCAGCAATGAAGAGCCCTCCGGGAATAAGTAACCAAAGAGAGGACTCTTCGTCCTCCTCCGAGAAGGCGCCTGCACCGAGAGAGCGAAGCCTGTGAGGAGACGGGCGACTTGTGCCACTCAACAAACCTGCGAACAACACTAAGACTCCCCAAGCAAGTACCATAGTAACGTTTCCGTTGCGTATTAGGCTACGCGCGAGCGTGTTCTGGCGCACACTGGCTAACTCATGTGCTTCAGTGTTTCGAGCCAGAATTGAGGTCATCAGCAACGGTAAGTAGGACTTCGAAGACACACCACTCATTGTTGGGACTCGTAGAGATTCTTCTCGTGAATCAAGCTCTGCTATCCGTCCTTCGTCAATCGACTTTGCTGCTAAATAGAACTCTCGATGCTTGTTCGTATCAAGTAGGGCAAGGTGAGTGAGAGCGAGATTGTAGAAGAGTTCAAAACTCTCGACTCCACTCGCGCGCTGCTCTTCGAGCAAATCTCGTGCGCGAGCATACTCACCTCGATTAAATTCCAAGACCGCCAGATTCACCTGAGCGGCAGCACGCAAACCTGAATCCACTCTCGAATCCGCAACGACTTTTCGGTAGGAGGATTCCGCACTACCATCCTGGCCCTTGAGCTGCTGCATTTGCCCGAAAGAGATTAGAAGAAGCGGATCTTGCGGTGTCTGAGCCAATGAGCGAGTAAGGTACTCCTCGCCCTTTGGGCTGAAACTCATGTTACTAAGATCTTGCATGACATTGTTGGTCTCAAGCTGAGCGTTGTAGCTAACTGTGCTCGTAACAGGAAGAGATAGACCCCAGGCAACAGCCAAAACACCAACGAACGCAGGTAACCAACGAGCAGACTCTCTTATTCGACTTACGACAAGCGCCCAACAACCAAGAGCAACGAGGAGCCCACCGAAGAACGGAAGAATCATCACCGTCACAAGGAAGCCAACGGCCAAGTAACCACGAATAGGACGCGGTCCGACTCTAGAGCAAAGCACAAAAATACGTCCTGCATTTCGCACAAGCTGAACAACGCATACGACAAAGAAGGCGATGGTTGCAGCCACGAGAGTAAGAAGTAGAATATTGAGCCCAAGTGTAGCCGCCACCAGTGGATACGATGGAAGCAGTGTCAGCGCTTCGAATAAATGCATGGACGCTGAGCCAACTCCAATCGATCGGTATAGGCTCGCAGCGACTAGCTGTACTCTTGGGTCGCTAGGCGAGAGAGATTCCGCGTGGAGAACAAGGAACCCAACATCTAAGTAACGACTATTCTCTTCAGCTTTGCGCGCTTCGGAGAGAAGAACCATAGAATAATCTGGAAGGTTCAAGTAACCTTCACGGGCCGCCACTTCTTTCAAGCGATCTAAACTTTTCCCAGCAAAGCCAAGCTCTCCGCTATGCACAAGACTTCTCGCCTTAGAAAACTCTGCCTTTATCTCACTATTCGAATC
>QIGM01000460.1 GCA_003230795.1 bacterium | reverse complement strand
AAATTCCATTTCATTAGGTCGATCGCGATGTCGACGTCCCCTAGTGCGCTTACGAATTCCGCGTAGGGAAGCATTGGCCTGATATTTACACGAGAGCAGTTTGATAGCTCTTCAAATAATTCGGCGTAAACACCTTCTTTGATTTTGTAATTCGGGTGCGCCCCACCAATTAGCGTCAGTTGTCCTTGCTCTCTCGCGGAGATCTCATCTCTTACCGCACGTAGGCCTTTCGCGGGATTTTGCCAAGGTAGGAAAACACCACCAAAGACGAAGTTTGGATAAGACTCCGAGTTCTGCGACCGCTCTTGAGGGATATCCGGATTGAGCGGCATTACGACTTTGATGATCTTCGTCTCAGGCTTTTCGATTCCTGCTCTCAAGAGGTAGGAGAGGAAATATAGCCGCTGTTTTTCACCAGAGACGATGAAGTAGTCCGCGTTTGAAATTGCTGCGAGTTTTCCGAGTATCGCGCCAATTTGATTGGGGGACCCCTGGTAGTGCCGTTCGAGCATGTGCGGTCCGGCTAAATCGATTATCAAAGTTTGATTCGGTTTTGTCGCGAGAGTCATTGCAGGCCAGTGTCCGCAAATGACAACGTCGGGAGATACTTCAGAAAGAATTGAGTTCTGATTTGAGGCGTCGAAGGAGAGGGCTTCCAGCACCGCAATCTCTTCTTGAAGGCCTTGAGGTAGCGAGCTGAGGTTGTTTGCCTTCTTTAGGCCTTCGAGCGCGCTACTAGGAACGGAGATCACCACTTCATGACCGTGGTGACGAAGACCTTGGATGAGTCCGAAGGTTCTTAAAGCTGTTCCGCTCGTCGGCAAAGCTTCGAGCGGTATCATGTCAGTGGTAAAAACAAGGATTTTCATTTGCTGGGAATTAACATGTTTGTTCGATTAATCGCAATTCGCTTTTGTTAAGCGTTGTCTCTCGCTGGGTCTTAGCGCTAGCTGGGTCTTAGCGCTAGCTGGTCTTAGCGCTAGCTGGTCTTAGCGCTAGCTGACCGGATGCCTCATAAGTTCTGGCCTGAGGGTATCGAGATGAGGACAGCTTCGCTGTCGAAAGTCGTCTTGAAACCAGGGAGCTAAAATAAAACCTATTATTTTTACCAAATAATAACAATCCCACACCTATGCGGGGGTCGTGAGAAACTTCGTAAGTAGCTGTAATTTTGGCAATAGTAGGGTGTGCGGAAGCCTATGGCCGAGTGCATTTTCCGAGTTCAAAACATTAGCAATTATTAGGACTCGCTGATATAATTCTCGACGCCGTTCCGGCGTGTAAAAAGCATGGTGTTCTATGCGTTCAGCGACTCGAAAAGCACGTTTTCGTCCTGACCAGAAGGTACTTCCTAGCTATTTGGCGTCATTGGATCCACAGGTATTTTGATCCACAGGGAGATAGGCATTTTACCTTAGTTAACGGTTGGCACTTTGTAGGCGGTCGATTTTTTAATGAGAGTCCTTTTATTCAGTAATGACTTAATGCCGTTTGGCGATTTACCCACTAGTGGTGGTGGCCTGCGCTGTTGGCAATTGATGAAAGGCTTGGAAGCGCATGGCATTGAGGTGCTTGCCTCAATGCCTGGTTTTACCTACTTGGCAGAAAAGCATTACGACAAGATTCCAGAAGCGCAGCGAGAATTGCTTTGGCGCTGGGAGACTCAAGAAGAGATCCTCAAACGAACTAAGCCCGATGCAGTGCTCTACGCGTCGAACTGGGATCACTACGGGCTTTCAAAGAAGCCAGATTGCCCTCTGATAATAGATCTCCATGGGTCTCGCTTGATTGAGACCAGTATGTGGGACGATCCGGTCGATACCGATCGCAAAGTTAAAATTTTCGGGCAGGCTGATTGCCTCCTCTGCGCAGGTACGCGGCAACGATCGTATTTTTACGGATGGTTGATGCAGGCGGGCAGAGTCCCTGCGGATGAGCATTTCATTCGTTACATCCCCGTGTCTCTTTCTTCGCAGACACCAAGTCATGACTATCCTGAAGCGGCCAATCCCCATGCCCCAATATTTGTAAGTGGCGGAGGTTGGTTCCCATGGCAGAACCAAGCCAAGACAATTTTTCATATCTGCAAAGAGATTCAGACCCGTGATGCCGGCACAATTGAAATCTTTGGTACTCCCCATGAGACGCAGGGCTTATCGGCGGAAGAGCGATTTATTCGCGATGTCTACGCCCAGGTAAAGTCGCAGTCAGATAACAGCCCGCGAATTAACGTGAACGGCTATATTGGGCGTGATCAATTGCTGGGCATATATCGTCGGGCGAGCGTTGCTGTCGAGGCGATGCAGTATAATCTCGAGAGAGAGCTAGCGTTTACTACGCGAACAATTGAATACCTTTGGTGTGGCCTGCCTGTGCTCTATAATAACTTCGGCGAGGTTGGTGAGCATATTGCTGAATATGATGCCGGCTGGACGGTTGATGCCGATGATGAAGCAAGTATTGCTACTGCGGTTCGGGAGATATTTGAGCGTCCTGACTTGGTCAAAGAGAAGGGAATAAACGCTCAACGTTTGGTGCGAGAACGTTTCTCCTGGGAGACCACAATTCTGCCCTTGTTAGATTTTCTGCAAAACCCAGTTCGTGCGAAAGAAGTTCAACCGGCCTTGGGTCCCGTGTGCGCTCGCGCATCTTTCCTAGCACCGGGAGGTGCTTCGGTTGATCTGCCTGTGTCTGCGAAGAACGCTAGTTTTTCACAAAGCTTCGTCGTGCCGGCAGAGAACATTTCAGTGATTGAGGTGCCCGTCGCCTTACGTTCTATCACGGACCGAGAGAAAATCTCCGGAGTGCAATTATGCGTTCGAAGTCAAAGCGGTAAGCGACTCGCAAAAAAGACTATTCCTGGAGCTGAAGTTCCGGTGAATGGCCGTCTCGCAATTCATCTACCTCTATTTGTTAGGCCGAGTGGTGGGGATGTTCTCCGTATAGAAATCAAGTGTATTCCAACGTCTTTCGCCAAGGGCAGTGAAGAATCATTATTGGTTCTCCGTGGTCTCCTTGAGCAAAGTTATCCCTACGTTAGTGCCGATAATCCGAGCGTTTCTAGCTTCAAGGGTAAGACACTCCTCGGCCACGAGATTGACGTAAAGGCAATCGCAATTAGTTTTCATCCTGGCGCAGGGCGCTATTACCGTTTTAAGTCCATGTGCGAGCGGGCGAGTTGGATGGTAAAGAATGGTGATTGGGAAAGGCTCTGGAAGGCTGGAGCGAGAAGAGTTCCCTCCGTAGTTCATAAAGTTAAACAGTTGGCATTGAGATAACGAGGTCAAATGGCTCAAGCAGGCATGACTAAGCAGTCGGAAGAAACGATTAGTTCTCAGGGGGGTAGTTCTCAAGAGACTAATTCAGAGGCCTCAACTTCTGAGGGCAGTCGATCTGAAGGGACGGGATCTGATGAGGGGACTGGCCGCGAAAACGAGATCTATACCAGCCGCTTCTCTTCCGAGCAGGAGCGAACACGTGGCGCGGTCTGGAAGGTGTTAGTTGAGAAGTTTTTCCAGCCTTTTGTCTCATCGTCGGCAGTGGTTGTTGACGTGGGTGCTGGAGACGGACATTTCATTACTCGAATTAAGTCAAAGAGAAGAATTGCGGTCGATCTTAGCGAGCATGTGCAACGTCTTCGAGAGCATGATGTGGAGGTGCTGCAAGTGCCTGCGACAGAATACGCCGATCTGCTTGACGAGAAAGCGGATGTTGTATTCATGAGTAACTTCTTAGAGCACTTGCCGGACAAGCGGGTTTTGCTTGAAGTCCTGGAAGAGACGAGGAGAGCACTTAAGCCTGGCGGAAGTTTGATGATTCTTCAACCTAATATCCGTTATGTTGGTTCGGCGTATTGGGATTATGTGGATCATCATATCGCCTTAACAGAACATAGTTTGCAGGAAGCCTTGGAAGTCTCTGGCTTCAAGGTCGTTAAGATGATCCCGCGCTTTCTGCCCTATACGGCAAAGTCTCGTCTCGGCAGTCTGGTCAGCAAAACAGGTTTCCTCAGCGGAAGCGATTCTCCTGACGCGAGGATAATTGAATGGTATCTCAAGGTTCCATTTCTTTGGAAGATTTTTGGTCAACAAACGTTTGTTGTCGCAACGCCTAACGAGTTAGTTTTGTAGCGGGTAGTTTTGTTAAGCATGCGGACAGTGAGTGGCGTAATTAGACTGGCATAATTAGACTGGCATAATTTGTAGGGCAAACAGGTGAGAAAATAGCGATGAGCTTGGAAGGTAAGAAAGCAGTAATAATTGGTGGTTGTGGTCATGTCGGACTCCCTCTGGGTGTGAAGTTCGCTCTTGCAGGCGCGGAGACAACGTTAATCGATATCGATGCCGCGGTGGTGGAGAAAGTAAACGGTGGTTCGTTTCCTTTTCTCGAGCGGGGTGGTGATGAGCAGCTTAGGCTTGCGATTGATGCGGGGCTACGAGCGACTACTGAGCCGATGAAATGTGCTGAAGCTGATATCGTAGTCTTTGTTATCGGTACCCCAGTTGATGAGCATTTAAATCCGAAGATTTCTGACGTCGTACAAATATTCGATGGCTACGTCGAGTATATCAAGCCTGGCGCGCTTGTTGTGATGCGATCGACGTTGTTCCCTGGAACGATGGAACATCTCTATAATAGAGTGTCGCAAGCAAAGCTAGATTTGAATCTTGCTTTTTGCCCGGAACGTGTCGCGCAAGGCTATGCGCTTGATGAGATAGACTCCTTACCGCAGATAGTTTCGGCCTTTGAAGACAAGGCTTTCAATGCAGCTTATGAGCTGTTTGCAGCTTTGGCTCCTGAGATAATTAAGCTTAGCCCGCTAGAAGCGGAAATGACGAAGTTAATGGCGAACTCTTGGAGATATCTTGAGTTTGCTATTGCTAATCAGTTCTACATGATAGCAGAAAAGAACGGCGTCGATTTCTACAAGATCTATGAGGCGATTCGATACGACTACCCTCGGGCTAAAGGCTATAAGTCTCCGGGCTTTGCTGCTGGACCTTGCCTCTTCAAAGACACTATGCAGCTTGCAAGTTTCTTTGATCACCAGTTCTCAATGGGTCATTCTGCGATGCTGGTAAACGAGGGACTTGCCGGTTTTGTTGTCGATAAGGCAGCTGCGCATTTCGACGGTAGCTTGTGGGGCAAAACAGTTGGTATATTGGGAATGACTTTCAAGGCCAATAATGATGATATTCGAGAGTCATTGAGCTTTCGAGTGCGGAAAGGTCTAGAATTTAAGGGCGCGAAGGTGCTTTTTAATGACCCTTACCTTGAAGGTTCGACACCTCTTGATGAGCTAGAGTCAGCGGCAGATGTATTGGTTCTCTCTACTCCTCACCGGGAATATGGTGATCGGGAGTATGGCGATAGAGCTTTTACTAAGCCGATGGTTGATGTATGGGGTGCTTATCGCAGCTCAACTTTGGAGTTGTTTCCAGGGACAAAAAATGAAGATGTCGCTTCTCTAAAGAGAGCGAATCAGTAGAGAAATAAATTCGTAGGAAATCATGTCACAAAAAATTCTAATTACCGGTTCTGCAGGTTTCATTGGTGGCTACGTCGTTCAGGAGTTTCTGAATAAAGGCTGGGAAGTTGTCGGCGTCGATAACTACTCCAAGTACGGCGTCATTCAAAAGTCTTACGACGATCATCCGAACTATCATTTCGTTCGGGGTGATGCCAAAAATGTCGGACTCCTCACGGAGCTATTAGAGGGCTGTGATCATATGCTGGCCGCCGCGGCGATGATTGGTGGTATTAGTTATTTCCACGAATTTGCCTATGACTTACTTGCTGAAAATGAGCGTATTGTTGCTTCAACTTTCGATGCGGCAATTGCTGCGCACAAAAAATCCAAGTTGCAGAAAGTTACTGTTCTCAGTTCCAGTATGGTTTTTGAGTCAACTGACATCTATCCGAGCCCAGAAGGTGCTGAGTTAACTTCTCCACCACCGCTAAGCACATACGGCTTTCAAAAGCTGGCCTGTGAGTACTTCGCGCGAGGTGCTTTCCAGCAGTATGAATTACCTTATACTATTGTCCGTCCGTTTAACTGCGTTGGTATTGGCGAGCAGCGAGCACTTACCGACAAGGAAGTGCTTTCTGGGAACGTAAAATTGGCGATGAGCCATGTCGTTCCCGATATCATTCAGAAGTTGGTCAAGGGCCAAGACCCACTTCATATTCTAGGCGACGGCTCGCAGATTCGGCACTATACCTATGGCGGAGATCTGGCAGAAGGAATTAGAGTTGCAGTGGAACACCCCGATGCGATTAACCAGGATTTCAACATTTCAACAGCGGCTTCTACGACAGTGTTAGAGCTTGCGGAAGTGATTTGGAATAAGATCAAGACTGACAAGCCGTTTGCTTACGTCTCTGATGACCCCTTTGAGCATGACGTGCAGCGACGTGTGCCCGATGTGAAGAAGGCGAAGGATGTCCTTGGCTACGAGGCGACTACGGATCTCGACGTTATTCTTGATGAGGTAATCCCTTGGGTTACTGAGCAAGTAGAGCTGGGTAACATCTAGCGCGATATTTTCAGGCGCTTCGTGAAACGTTTGCTGTTTTTTTTGGTGGGCTGCTTTGTGCAGATTTGCGAGAACGGAGTTGGTAGAACAGGACTGTATGTCTACGTCTAGTCAAAGAGCACAAAATCCTAAGGCTCGTAAGCCTTCGCTGCCTGTGCAAGTGCTGGTGCCGATATATAACGAGGGGGAGAACGTTGTTCGTCTCTATGACTCTCTCGTGTCTGAATCCGTGCCCTTTGATGTCTTAAAATTCGTCTACGACTTCGATCAAGATACTACTCTTCCCTATGTCGCTAAATTAGCAGAAGGGGACCCGCGTGTTCTAGCGGAAAAGAACGAGTATGGTCGAGGTGTCGTAAACGCCCTGCGTTGGGGCTTTGCCCATTGTGAAGACGGTCCTGTGATTGTCACAATGGGAGATAACTCCGATAAGCTCTCGATTATTCCAGAGATGTTAAATCTTTGGGAGCAGGGAGCGGCAATTGTTTCTCCATCGCGCTATATGCCCGGTGGTAAGCAACATGGTGGTGAGTTTCTTAAGACACTCATGTCTCGGTGCGCTGGAGTCTTCCTTAGTTTTTGTGGATTCCCAACATCTGACGCAACCAATAACTACAAACTATATGACGGAGCGTGGCTGCGGGCTCAAACCATTGAGAGTGATGGCGGGTTCGAAGTTGCTTTAGAGTTGTGTTACCGCGCCCATTCCCAAGGGAAAGAGATCAGAGAATTACCGACTGAGTGGTGGGATAGAACTCTTGGAGAGACGAACTTCAAGCTCTGGGCATGGATTCCTCGCTATCTTAGGTGGTATCTCAAGGCATTGCTTTCACTATTGACGCAGAAGTTTCGCTAGCGGTCTTTTAGGGTCTTATCGCCATGGCTGAGGAAGAGGTTGATCAGGAAGAAGAATCATTAAAACCCTTTTATAAGAATCCCCTCTACATTTCAGTTTTCGGCTTTTTTCTTCTTAGTCTATTCGCCGCTTTTCTGGTCCTTGGAGCAGATAGTGGTTCGGAGCCTCAGATTAAGGCTGAGCAAACGGCAGTAGTTA
>QIGM01000451.1 GCA_003230795.1 bacterium | reverse complement strand
AAAGAACCTATTTGGCTATAATCGTTTTTCTCTTTTCTCTATTTACGACACGGATTATTTTCCAGATCGCTCCGGCAGCATTGAAGAGAAAGTTCTAGCTTTTCTCGAATCAGAACAGCGGCATCACGATATTACCCGCATTGAGCTTATTACCGTTCCTAGGGTTCTATCCAAGGTTTTTAATCCAGTGAGTTTTTACAGATGTTTTGACGACTCCGGCGAGCAACGTTGTGCGATTGCGGAGGTCAGCAACACTTTTGGAGAAACTCACCTCTATTTGCTCCACACTCCGCTCTCCGGGGGCTCGCCAAATCAGCTCCGTTACAAACATTGTAAGGAATTTCATGTTTCACCGTTTAATGATATTAACGGGAGTTATCGATTTTGCTTTTCTAAGGATTTAAACGCCTTAGATATTAGAGTGAATATCGAGCGCGAGGGGGGTGCGGTTTTCCTTTCGCGAATCAAGGGTGATGGAATCCCTCTCTCCCTTAAGAATGTAATACGAACTTTGGTCTCGTTTCCTCTCGCCGCGCATCTTGCGATGCCACGGATTACCTGGGAGGCAGCGAAATTGCGTTTTCAGAAGGAACTGAAGGTGTATACAAAACCTATTGCAAGCAGTGAGATGACGATTCGACAGGTCGGTCCGTCGATGCTTCAGAAATGGTGCCAGTCGACCTGTCTCAACTTCTTCTCAAAGATTCGCCGCGGACGTCTCACAATCGCTTACCCCGATGGAAGTTCCCTTGAGTTCGGTGAGAGCGATGGCATGCACCATGCGCGGATAGATGTAATCAATTACGACTTTTTTCTTAAGTCTGTCTTTTCAGGTGACATAGGATTTGGGGAAGCCTACGTCGAGGGTTATTGGGATACAGACGATCTGACTTCGGTCTTATCGTTGTTTATTCTCAACGAAGATGTGCTCGACGAAAAGAGTATTGCGCTCTCTTCTTTCGGAAACATTGTAAATGGAATTCGCCACTTCTTGCGAAAGAATTCAAGAGTTGGAAGTAAGAAGAATATTCGAGCCCACTACGACCTGAGTAACGAGCTCTTTAAATCATTCCTTGATCCTTCAATGATGTACTCAAGCGCGGTGTATAACTCCGCCGAAGACACTCTCGCGGTTGCTCAGCAAAATAAGATCGATGCGATGATATCCAAAGCGAATATTGTTGCTTCCGATCATGTGCTCGAGATAGGTAGTGGCTGGGGTGGCTTCGCGATTGCTGCTGCGGAAAAGACTGGATGCCGGATTACTAGCATCACCCTATCGGAGCAACAGCTCCAGTTTGCGAGGGAGCGTGTAAAGCTTGCAGGTCTTGAGGATAGAGTTGCGATAGAGCTTTGTGACTACCGAGAGGTGAAAGGGCAATTTGATAAAATAGTTTCTATCGAGATGATAGAAGCGGTTGGGCATAAGTTTCTCGGAACCTTCTTTGCGACTTGCGATAAGCTGCTGAAACCAGACGGTGTGCTTGTTGCGCAGGTAATCACCATGCCTGAGACCAATTACAAGGAGTATCGAAAGTCTTGCGACTGGATACAGAAGTATATTTTCCCAGGTGGTCTATGTCCGTCCTTGCAGGCAATTGTGCAGGCAATGACCAAGGATTCTTCGCTTCTCATGCAAGATGTTGATTCCATTGGAACGCATTACGCTCGGACGCTGAAAGACTGGCGAGAGAGCTTTCGAAAAGCGTCCCCAGGGCTATCCAAGAAGGGCTTTGATGAGCGATTTCACAGAATGTGGAATTACTATCTCTGTTACTGCGAAGCCGGCTTTGCGATGCGAAAAATAAATACCGTGCAGTTTGTAGCGAGTAGAACCAAAAATCGGACGATATTGCCATGCCCAGGATACGACATCTTTTCCTAGTAGCTTTTCTGTTTCTTTTTGCCATCACTAGTACGGCATATTCTCAGGCTTCGAAAGAAAAGCGTTGTTCGGGCGGAGCTTGCTTTGCTGGCGCGCATACACTTGACGGCAACCCCCTTCCTTTAAAAGGCATTTCTCTTTTCGAATACTGGTCCTTCGATGTCTATACAGCAGCACTGTATGCAGATGCGAGCGTGAAAGGAATCGACGCGGTGCTCGGCGACGTGCCGAAGTATCTTGTGCTCGAATATCACCGAGGTCTGGAGAAGCAAAACATCATTGATAACTCTGAGTATGCGCTTCAAGAGAATTCAGATAATGACATGAAAGCCCTAAGGAAGAGGCTAGGTGTGTTGTATGAAAACTATAAGGAAGTAAAAGACGGAGATCGTTTTTCCATGTCTTACCTCCCAGGCGAAGGAACGACGCTCTATTTTAACGGCGAAAAACGAGCGACTCTTCCAGGCGTTGATTTTCAAAAGGCGTACTTCGGTATTTGGCTTTCTAGGAGTAGCGTAGACGAAGATTTTACCAAAGAACTTCTTGGCGGCTAACGAGCCTGTCAGCTTATTTTTTATGTCACCGTTTTTGGCTACTTCTTTAACGCTTACCTCTTTCTTAGCGCTACACCTTGGTCTCTGAAGCCAATAACGATAGTGAGTGTTCCAGAAGACATTGGGCCGATGGCTTCGCAAGCTGTCGGTAGAGATATCGGTGATTTCTGGCAGACTCTTAGTATTTCTAGGAAGTTACTTGGAGAGTTTTCTCCTAGTGGCTGGGAAGTACTACCCAACGCAACCTCGGGGATTTCCCCGAAGATAAACCCCCTTTCTACCCCCGTCTACGATTCGCGTAGGCGGGGTTTTTTATCGAACAATCTCAAATATTGCTTTGCAATAGTCTGTTCCGAAAAATTAACTCGAACATACTCTGCTGCTTTGGCGGCGATTTGAGAGTGGTCGACAGAGTTTTCAACGACGCTAGTTAAGGCTTCGGCAAGAGCATCATGGTTACCGCTCGGAAAGAGTAGTCCGGTTTCTTTGTGTTGGATTAATTCTGGGATTCCTCCAACGTCTGAGCTTACAATGAGGAGGTTTGCAAGGGAGGCTTCGAGCAGCGCCATAGGTAGGGCTTCCGAGTGAGAACTGAGAATAAAACCGTTAGCAGCCTGGAGTAGACGCGGAACATCATTTCGAAAACCAAGAAAATACACACTCTCTTTACACCCAAGCTGTTCGCAAAGCGTTTCAAGCTCTGCACGCAGCCGACCATCACCAACAAGACAAAGCGATTGTGACTTCTTGCTGTTTCGGCGTGATGCTGCAAAGCCTCGGATCAAAGTTTCTTGGTCCTTCACTTTGCGTAAATTAGCGACATGAATCCATAGCCAATGGTTGGAAGCAGCATCGGGATTTACGACTTCCTTTCTTAAGGCAGATCGTTCGTCGGAGTTGATGGGCTTGGCTTGAGAGACTGGATTCCCAATCACTTGAATTTTGTCGCGTCGTACACCTAAATGACAGAGCGCATCGGCACTGAAGCCGGAAACTGCTGTGAAACGAGAACCTAGCCAGGAAGTTACCTTGAGTTTGAGACGCAGAAATCTCTTTTTCTTCACGTGATGTACGTCGCCGTGTTCAGTTGCGACGTGAGCAACGCCTGCAAGACGCGATGCTAGCGCTGCGTAGAAATTGGAATCTACCAAGTGAGAATGAACAGCCGTATAGCCAGACTCACGAATAAGCTTCTTTAGTCGAAGTACGAGTCCGATATCGAGGGAGCGAGAGCTTGGGAGATGATGGTGAGTCGTGCCCTGTGCGGCGAGTTCATCGGTGAGCCATCCAGTACGTAAGGTCGCTACCCCGACGTCTATTCCCATCTCTCTATAACTTGATGCAAGAGAGGCAACGACCCGTTCCGCGCCACCAGGACCTCCTGTCTCGATAAAAAGTAAAATTTTCTGGTCTGAACCACTCATTGATTCATCGCTCGGCTCTTTAGTCTTCGCTTAAGCGGCGGGAGAAGAACTCACTGAAGTATCGCCGAATCTCGAAAAGGAAAGGCCAAGGGTCGTCTTTTCTAAACACCTCGGTCCTCGTGTTTTTCTTATTAGCAAAGAGCAGTAAGGAGTTACTTCGCAGCGCATTTTTTAATCCAGCGCCGATGTCTTGTTTGCAATTGATAATGAAGTGGTCAAGCGTTCCTAGTTCCCACCGAAGTCTTTGACCAACTTTATAATCATGAATGCTGGTGACAAATTGCTCCAAAGCCGTGTCGGGGAAAGGCTGTCCTATCTGATACAACTTGAAAAGCATCGAAGGGAAGTCTCTTCCTGAATCAATCGCAAGTTGAAGAGAGCCCCAAAATCTTGGGTTAATCTCCATGAGGCAATGCTCGCCACTTGCAGTGCGCTTGAATTCAGCCATTGCGACGCCTTGAATTTTGTAGTGACGGAAAAGCTTGGTCGCTTCTTCGACGGGTGCTTCCGAAAGCGGAATGCTTTCTGAGAGCACACTGCGACCGCCGCTTGGTGGCTTCTCGAGAATTCGCCGGTGCGCAAATAGCGCTAATGGCTCGCCTTCGTTGCAAAGTGCGAAAACACCGATACCCTCTCCTTCGATTTTTTCTTGGAGAAGAAAAGGAATCATTCGGTGCTCTACGTCGAGGTCTCCATGAATGATTTCTGCAACATCCTCCGGGTCTTCAGGGTAGTACACACCGCCTTTGACAAAGTGGGAGTGAACGTCGGAAACTGCGGAGTTCGCCTTTAGAACGGCGGGGTAGTTGAAACCTTGCATCAGCGTTTGGTCTTCTACGGTTCGCTCGTCAGAAGGAGGTATCAGGTGTGTCTCTGGCACACGGATGCCAAGGGATGCCGCTGTCTGAATCAAACTAAACTTGTCGTTGATTTGTTCTAAGGTGTCCTCATCTACCGCAGGTAGGAAAGTATGCGCGCTGAGAATGTCTTTTATGCGGAGACAGAGAGTGAGTGAAGTATCAGTGAGCGGAAGCAGCATTCTTGGTTGCCAGCTTTCAACAACTTCACTTACCCATTTTAGGTACATCTCAGGCGCGTCCACGGGGTCAGGACATTCAAAGATCGTGCTCGTGTATTTGCTTTTTTGAGCGAGTCCGCCAGGGTGATGCGCTGCAACTCCGATATCAATTTTCTCGGTGCCAAGAGCTCGAACCACGGCGAGCGCAGATCTAGTTTCTCCATCGAGCACTAAAACTCTGTGCCCAGATCGTCTTAGAGTTGAATCAAGCGATGTGCTCATGGGTAGCCTCTCAACTCAAGGCCCAACGGAGATAGGGTGAAACATGTTTTAAGGTAAGCTTCGCGTGATCCCCTAAGGTAAGCTTCGCGTGATCCATGGCCCAATGCGGTTACTGAGAACGAGCGGCATGCGTTGCCAGCAACGCACCATAAGCTCGAACCGCGGACTGTTCGGATTGATATCGGGAATTTCACCATTAAAAACTCGATAATGCCAGTGAAGGGGGATCTCTGTTGCTCCCCACTGTTTCTTAAATCTATATGGGCCCGAATCATATGATGATCGTCCGAAGTCAAAGACTCTATAGTTATCGACAATTGCACGCTTCATCGCATCCCAATAGAGCAGCATATTAGGGCTCATTCGATTGGCAGCTCTTAGGGACGCAGCCCAAAGCATTTCCGTGTTGTTCTCAAAACCAATAGTAATTCCCGCAGCCACTGGTCTCTTGTCATGCCAAACAGTGATCACTCTACATGAGTCACCAAAATACCTTTTTGCAAGTCGGAAGAAGTTACGAGGGAATACAGGTGTGCCCAAGTCTCTCATGTGTTCAGCGAACACTTGATAAAAAGCATCAATATCTTTTTCAGAGACAAGCGCACTATCGTCGACAACAGAAGTGATGCCGCTTTTTGAGGGGCGTCTAATCTGGCTTCGAAGCTTAGGCTTGAAGGAAGCAAACAGCTCTTCGGGATCTTCCGCTAGTTTTAGGGACATTGAGACTTTATGTTTCCGCTCAACGAGCTCTAGCGCTTCATCGACTTCTGTATCTCGATGCCGGAGCTCGAGGTAGTCCACTTGCAGATCTTCGGCTAATGCCGTGGCCGCATCACTGAGCGCCTGAGTACTGGCAGAATCCATGGCGAGGATGCCCCCGGCATTAAGGTAGGGCACGGACACAAGCGCGGAGCCGAAGAGAACACTCTTTACGTGAAAAAGGGGTAGCACTCCAGAGATCGCCTTGTCCGCTCCACGGGCGATTAGATACTTGGGGCTATGACCAAAGGTCTCTCGGATTATTCTACGCCATGGCCAGCAAAAGGCGTGATGAACGCCAGATTGGCTACGGAGAAATTCCGTCCAGTCGGTCTTGTCAACTTCGTCTGCTAGTTGAACATCAATCATCTAAGCGAAAAACTGTCCTTTAACGAAAAACTGTCCTTTAACGAAAAACAGCAGTGGAACTCGACGAAACAGAAACATCTATCGAGTGTCGAAAACATCAGGACCAAAGCTCTGCTCTGCGGCTTTGCGGATAGTATCGAAGCGATATCGCCGAAGGAAAAATTCCAACGTTTTTTCGTACCCACCAAGTCCAGTATAATGGCGTAATTTCGAGGTCAAGGAAAGCTGACGAAAGCGCGGTTGGCCGCTGTCGAGTTCCCAGGGGTGAAAGTAGCATGTGCTCCAGGCATTCTCTTTGTCTTGAACGCGTGTTAGACCCCAGTTCATCAGTGCGCGCGGCAATATTCGCCAATACGCACCACCGGCTACTGGGATGCGCAACGTTGAGCCGAACATTTCTAGTTCGGCTGTCGCCAAAGGGAAAAGGTGAATGGACCCTCTCTCGCGAGTGAGCAGTTCCGGCATTCTGCTCTTCGATGTGTTGGCGTATCGAGGGTGTTTAATGGGGTATCTGCTAGAGTCGTAGAGGTAGCCATTTTCAATTAAGACATCATAGGCCCAGTCGTTTTCATCCACGATTGAAAAATTCGGTGCTCGATATCCGATGACCGTTTTGCCGCTGATGTCTTCGAGTAGCGCCTTGGCTATTCTCACATCACGAGAAAACTGTGCGGGAGTTTGTTCGTAGGCGATGCGATGAGCATAACCGTGTGACGCTATTTCATGTCCGCTGGCAGCGATGCGTTGAACGAGAGCGGGAAATCTTCTGGCTGAATGCCCAAGTATGAAAAAAGTTCCTTTCACCTCGCATCTATCAAAAAGCGCTAACACTCTATCCGTCGAGGCTTCTACACGCGACTCCTGGCTCCGCCAATTCCAGCGTGGAACTACGGGCGCGAGGTTAGCCGCATGAAAGTACTCCTCGACGTCTACAGTGATAGCATTTAGCATAGCTTCTTACTTAGGTACGTCTTACGTAGGTCCGACACTCAAGTCTTCTCTACTTCAGCTTTTTATGGTTCAGCTTTTTATGGGCACTTCTCTCGACATCTCGAACCTATTCAGAGTCCTCGCACCCGGAGGAGGGTTCAGCTCACCCTTGGCTATCCTGCGCACAAGAGCGAAAATTCGCAAGATGCAAGATAACGGCGTTGAGGACTCAGGTCTTAACTACCTTACCGCTTGTTTTGCGTCGGCTTGTTCTGTGCCGGGCGAAAGTGCGATCCAGCTCAAAGGAAGTGGCACTGAAAGTCTATTCTCAATCTTCTCAATTAATGCTGAACGTTTCAAAAGTAAGGTAGTGGGGATTCCGGCCTATACCTGTCCAG
>QIGM01000293.1 GCA_003230795.1 bacterium | reverse complement strand
AAGACACTAGCCAATTGTCTCTCAAATAGGTTTGTGCGAGAACGCCCAAATCGTACGCAGAATATGATTCCGAGTATGCACGAGGATCATATTCTGCGTACGCGGATAAGCAACACATAGTGTGACCCTCCCCCGAGTTGACGGACACCGCAAAAAGTAGTGAGAAATACTCAAGAGGTGTCGATGAAAAGGCAGAAGCGAAGTTTCAGTGAAGAGTTCAAGCGTGAGGCAGTGCAGTGTATAAGGCAGGGTGGAGAGAGCCGTGCGAAGGCGGCAGTAGACCTAGTCTGCTGCCGATTTACTTGTGACCTCGGGGCACAATATCAAGAATGTGGAGAAGGCTGGAGTCCGCCAAATTAAAGGCCAAGTGGAAAACTGCGCGATAAGGATTGCGCTCAGAAAATAAGCGACGAGCCTTCCACAGCATTAGAAAATGATATCGGATAGCCTAGCTTTTCGGCTGTATCTTCCGTCCGTAGGACACTTCACCTTTGTCGATACGAATTGAGAAGCCGCAATCAGGACTGTTGCAAGCCCAAGCCTTGTAGGTAACCGAAGCCCCTTCTTGACCGTAATCAGATAGAGGAAGGAGAATTCCGGCATTACATTTCAAGCAAGTCGGAAAACTATTGTCTGTCTTCACCTCCATACACACACCCCCACGAGTTCTCTTATGCTTCAACCTAAGCAAAAGAGCCTAAGCAAAAGAGGATGACGGATTTTAATAATTCCGTCTTTAGCATTGTTATATGCAGTGAGGGTGATGCAACTTCCCAACTGCCCTAAGTAAGTTTTAAGCAGACTTGTGGTCTGAGATCAAATGAAATTCCAACGATTTTCCTGACTTACTCGACTTATCCAGCTTGTCGATAAGCCTGAGAATCGCGCTATGTGCTTCAGAGCGGGATTCAGTCGGGTTCGGAGGAAATCAATATGATCCATTGATAGAGATGTTTGTTGGGAACAAAGGACTCAGCTAAAGTATTGGAGTTTTTGAGGAGTTTCCTTTTCGGACGCCGCCGCCCAGGAAGGTCGATGAAATTAGTATTTAATGGAAATGCCTTAAAGTGTTTCGGCCTCTGCCCTAAGGACATTAATTTTGTAGCAAATGTGCTCTCAGCCCCTAAAAATTCTAGCCCCTGCCAAGCTTAATTTAAGCCTACATGTCGAAGGGAAGCTTGCGAGTGGATTTCACAGAATTCGCTCAGTAATTCAGCCTCTTTCACTTAGCGATACTCTTTATCTCTCTCTGACTAACAATCCGGGGGAAATTGACTTGAGCTGCTCTTTCTCAGAGAAGTTGCGGGCGCATATTGAGCTCGCGTACCCGGATCTCAAATTCGAGGATATTAATCGGGATTTCGACTCCTCCACGAATCTTGCGTCTCGTGCCGCCCGCGTGTTTCTGCAGCAAATTGGAGCTGACTCAGAGCAAGGTGTTGCAATAAGGCTTGAAAAGAACATTCCTTTTGAAGCTGGATTGGGAGGAGGTAGTTCCGATGCAGCAGCAGTCTTAATTGGCCTCAATACGTTGTTCGAGGGAAGGGTGTCTAAGGAAGAGCTTCGTGGCCTGGCGAGTAAACTTGGCTCAGACGTCCCGGCTATGTTGCTGAGAGGCCCAAGCCTGGTCTTAGGGACAGGGGACGTAGTGCTGCCGCTTGTGCCGGAAAAAGAGCGAGAAAGGAAGCTCCCCAAACTGCTCATTCTTAAGGCCCCAGTAGGCGTCAGTACCCCACGTGCGTATCAATCCCTCGCACGCCCGGAGGTAGCCGAAAAATTGCCTCAGGGGGCAGAGGAAGTGCGAGAAATTCTTCATGAAATACAGAGCTTTGGCTTAACATTGCCAAGGAGAGAGATTACAGACCAAGTCAGTGGGAAAGAGTTGACTTTCTTATGGCAAGAAGGTATCAGCGGTGTGCCCGAAAATGACTCTAAAATCCCTTGGCCCTATGGGCGCTTAGTAAATGATTTTGAGTCGGTGGTCAGGGCAGACTTTGAAGAGATAGAGCGTTGTTTTTCACTGCTCGAATCTGCTGGCGCGAAGGGAGTTGTTCTTGCCGGCAGTGGGAGTGCGGTAGTAGGTTTTCTTGATTCAGCGGAGGACTTCAAGCTCGCGGAGCTTGAGAGTCGTATCGGTCAAGGTTGGTTTTTAGAAGTCGCTGAATTTCTGCTGTAGATCTCGATTTCGGTAGGACGGATTGGCAAAGATTTATATTGGGCGGTGGCCAAGTGGTAAGGCACCGGGTTTTGGTCCCGGTATTCGGGGGTTCGAATCCTCCCCGCCCAGCTCGTTTGCGGAGAGGCCGCCAGTAGTGTTCCTCGTAAATCTATTTAAGAATCTATCTAAGCATTTTTATGCGCTAGAAAGGTAAGTCGCAACTTTGGAGCAGATAGTCTGCTCCAAAGTTTCCGATTTTTGAACCGAAAGTAGAAGGGTAACTGTCGCTCAGGATGAAAGGAAAATTATCCATAATCGCAGGCCGGTCGAATCCAATACTTGCAGCAAGTATTGCGAAAGCGGCAGGCGTCGAGCTGACAGCATGCGATGTCCGTCGTTATAGCGACGGCGAGCTAGGTGTAGAGATTCGAGAGAATGTGCGTGGGCATGACGTATTTGTTGTGCAAAGTACATCAACTCCGGGTAACGACCACCTGATGGAGCTGCTGATAATTATGGATGCGCTCCGTCGAGCTAGTGCAGCTCGAATTACGGCGGTGCTTCCTTACTTTGGTTATGCGCGGCAAGACCGCAAGACAAAGCCAAGAGTTGCGATTACGGCGAAGCTCGTCGCGGATCTCATAGTGTGTGCCGGTGCGAATCGTGTGCTCACGATGGATTTACATGCGGGGCAGGTGATGGGATTTTTTAACGTGCCCGTAGATAATCTCTACGCTCGACCGGTTTTATTGAACTACTTGAAAGAGCAGTTCATCAACGAACCGATTTGCATTGTTTCTCCCGATGCGGGTGGTGTTGCTAGGGCGAGAGCCTATGCGAAGCGTCTCGATGCCTCGCTTGCGATTATCGATAAACGTCGAAGTGGTCCTAACGAAGTAGCCGAAATGAATGTTGTCGGTGATGTGAAGGGGCAAATAGCGATTATCGTTGATGATATGGTTGATACCGGAGGCACTTTGGTCAAGGCCGCTGAAGCGCTGGTGGAGAACGGTGCGACTGAGGTTTATGCGTGTTGTTCGCATGCGGTGCTTTCCGGCACAGCGAAGGAGCGAATACCGCAGAGTAATGTTTCGAAGATAGTTGTCAGTGATTCAATTTATCACGGCGACTTGCCGGATTCGAATGAGTGGGTAGCGCGCCTTACGGTGGCTCCGCTTATTGGTGAGGCAATAAAGCGAATCAATAATGATGATTCGGTGAGTTTGTTATTTGGTGAGGAATCCTAGAGCGCCCGAGGGGAGCGTCCGAGGGGATGCTTTTCAAAGAGTGCGATTCTTCGAGTGATGCTGATTAGCCGCAAAAGGCTGGAGCATCCTAATAAAAAGAGGTGGAAAGTGGAACAAAAAGAATTAGAAGTTACAGTGAGAACAAGTCTTGGTTCGACAGCGATGAAGCGGGCTCGTAAGAGTGGAATGCTTCCAGGTGTTGTCTATGCGAGTGGAAAAGAAGCGCAGCCTGTTGAGATGAATCAGCACGATTTCATCATGACTGTTCGTGGTTCAGTGCCGGCTCAGCTATTTAAGCTCAAGAGCGAGGATTCTTCTCTGAATGGTAAAATCACCATCGTTAAGGAGCTTCAGAAAGAGCCTCTTCAAGATAAATTACTCCATGTTGATTTTCTTGCGATCAAAGAAGGTCAGTCAATTACTGTTAACGTTCCTGTGCAAATGGAAGGTGAGCCGCAGGCAGTTCGTGAAGGCCGAGCGATGCTCAACCAGAACCGCTACGATCTTGAGATTGAGTGTGTTCCTGCATCGCTACCGGAATTCATCGTTGTCGATGTCAGTAACATGGAAGAGGGTGAGTCAATTCACGCCAAGGACATTTCTTTGCCAGAGGGAGCCGTGTTGATGAGCGTTCCAGGGCAGACTGTCATATCTCTCTTCGGTAACAGACGTCTTGCAGCGGCAGCGGCAGCGGCTGACACCGCAGGCGAAACGGCAGCACCGGCAGCAGCAGCGCCAGCAGCAGAGGGCGAGGCTGGAGAAGCGGCAGAAGCACCAGCGGATGGTAGTGGTGATACGGACGAAGAGACCCCTAAAGAAGGTAGTAGCTAGCCAAATACTGCGTGTGCCTTTTTCCGACTCGTTTAGCATGGTGCAAGTATGTTTGCAGTTGTTGGTTTAGGTAATCCCGGTAGTCGCTACGAAGGGACTCGTCACAACATTGGTTTCGATGTGGTGGAGGAGCTTGCGAGGAGATGGGGAAGCCTCAGCTCCTGGCAGACAAAGAACAACTGTCAGTTTCAGAAAGTCGGAATTCGTGGACAGAACGTCTTGCTGATAATGCCGCAGGAGTTCATGAACCTCAGCGGTGAGGCCTCGGGTCCTCTACTTAGGTTTTTTAAAATTGAGACGGAGAATACCCTTGTTGTCTATGACGAACTAGATTTAGACCCAGGGGTTATCAGGATTCGTCAGGGTGGTTCGGCTGCAGGTCATAAGGGTGTCTCGGATATGGCCACGCACCTGAGCGACACGAACTTTTACAGAATTAGAGTAGGAATCGGGCATCCGAGGAAACTCCTATTAAATGATGATTTGAGCGAGAATACGGAAGAAAGCTCGAAAAATCAGAGACTTAAGCCTAAAAGGCCGATTGATGTCTCGGCCTGGGTCTTGGGACGCCCTAGACCTGAGGATAAAGAATTGTTAGGACATGCTGTTTGCGATTCTGCCGATGCAGTTGAAGTTCTGCTTGAGAGCGGACTAGAGGAAGCGCAAGGTAAGTTTCATCGAAAATCGCCGCCGGTCTAATAGTACTAGTACTGGCCTAAGAGCTTTCAATTTCGAGAGTTTTTAGTATTTGGTGGCTTATAGGGAATCTTCTAGAGCGGAGTCTTCAGGAAGTAAATATAAATTGGGTATAATAAGAGGCTGGGTGAACTAAGGGAATGGATTGGCTAATTTCTCTCCAAAACGGAATTACATCATTATTGAGCTGGCTTGCACCAATCGCTGGTGTTGTTGGTCTTGTGTTTGCTTACACTGCTTACCGTGAGGTTAAGGCTGCGGACACTGGGACTGACTTGATGAGGTCTATCGCAGACGAAATTAAAGAAGGCTCGAAAGCGTTTCTTATTGCTGAGTACAAAATCTTGGCGATTTTCGTTGGTGTCGTATTCATTCTTCTCTGTCTTGCGCCGGCTCTTGGAATTCATACCGCTCTTGCTTTTCTTCTCGGCACGATTTGCTCGGTTGCAGCAGGTGTCTCTGGAATGGCAGCGGCAACTGACGCGAATGTCCGAACTGCTGCGGCAGCGAAGGATAAGACTCAAGCAGACGCGCTCTACATTGCTTTTAGCGGTGGTTCAGTCATGGGGCTTGCCGTTGCTAGTCTTGGACTTCTGGGAGTCGGACTACTGTTCTGGCTCTACGGTGGATTAGATGATGTGAAGCACATCACTGGTTTTGCGATGGGTGCTTCTTCGATTGCTCTATTTGCTCGTGTTGGTGGTGGTATTTATACCAAGGCCGCGGACGTTGGTAGTGACCTTGTTGGAAAGGTAGAAGCTGGAATTCCTGAAGATGATCCTCGTAACCCAGGCGTTATTGCAGATAACGTAGGGGATAACGTAGGGGATGTTGCTGGAATGGGCGCGGATATCTTCGAGTCTTATGTTGGCGGTATGATTGCGACCATCGCGATCGCTGCGACCTTGGCTCCTGCTCAGCTCCAAAGTATCACTGGATACGTTATGGAAGACGTAGGCGGCGCGGGAGACCCAAGTGGCTTTCGTTATGCTCTGATGGGCACGCCTTTGATTCTCTCTGTTATCGGACTTGTTTGTTCGATTATCGGCATTAAAGCGATGTCGAAGCTTAAAGACAGTGATCCTAGTGAAGCATTGAGAAAAGCCACGCTTCTTTCAGCAGGACTTTTTCTCGCTATTTCTTTTGTCTACTTCTTCCTGCTCTCAACAGTGCAGCTCAAAGTTTGGTTTGCAGTGGTCGCTGGTGCGGTTGCTGGTGTCGTAATCGGTTTAATCACCGAATACTATACCTCGTCTAAGCCTGTGAGAGAGATAGTTGAGGCCTCAAAAACTGGTTCAGCGACTAATATCATCAGCGGATTGTCTGTTGGTTTTAGAAGTGTTGCTTGGCCAGTAGTTGGGATTGCAGTAGCGATTCTCCTCGCTAACTATTGCGCTGGACTCTACGGAATTGGAATTGCTTCAGTTGCCATGCTTGCAACCGTGGGAGTGACCATGAGTGTTGATGCCTACGGCCCAGTTGCTGATAATGCGGGCGGAATCGCAGAAATGGCTGGTCTAGGACCTGATGTGCGAAAGGTAACCGATAAGCTGGATAGCCTCGGAAACACCACCGCAGCAATCGGAAAAGGATTTGCTATCGGTTCAGCTGCTCTTACAGCCTTGGCGCTCTTTTCTGCTTACACTCAAGCAGCCAACGACGGCAATGGTATAATGGTCAGTTTAACAGAACCACTTGTCGTTGTCGGATTGTTGTTAGGCGCGGCTCTGCCTGCAGTTGTTGCAGCGCTCACGATGACTTCGGTTGGTAACGCTGCTGCCTTGATGGTTGAAGAGATTCGACGACAGTTTAGAGAAATTCCGGGTCTTCTCGAAGGAAAGGAAGGCGTTAAGGGCGATTCTAAGCGTTGCATTGAAATTTCAACCAAGGCTGCGTTGAAGGAAATGGTGGCACCTGGTTTGGTTGCTGTAATCGCTCCACTCGTTATTGGCTTTACCTTGGGCGCTGAGGCGCTTGGTGGAATGCTTGCAGGAGCTCTGGTGACTGGTGTCGTTCTAGCATTGTTCATGGCCAACTCTGGTGGTGCCTGGGATAACGCAAAGAAGATGATTGAAGAAGGTGTAATCGAGGGTGAGTCAAAAGGTGGCGAAGCGCATAAGGCTGCTGTTATTGGCGATACTGTAGGAGATCCTTTTAAGGATACCTCAGGACCAGCGATGAATATTTTAGTGAAGTTAATGTCAATTGTTGCTCTCGTGATTGCACCGCTGCTTTAGTAAGTGGTGCTTTAGCAGTGGTGCTTTAGCAGTGGCTATGCAAATTAGATGCAAGATTGGGATGCAAGAGGAAATCGCATGAAACAGAAGTATGAAATAGTGATAGTTGTTGACCCGGACCAGAATGAAGAAGGGGTCCAGGCGATGATTGCCAAAGTGGAAGGTATCGTAAAAGACCATGACGGCGAGGTAGAGCGAGTCGACAACTGGGGCTCGCGTCCGTTGGCCTATCCTATTCGAAAGAAAGAGTTCGGAACTTACGTTGTGATGATTGTAAATGGTGATTCTGAGCTTGTCAGCGACATTAACCGACAGCTTCGTATTGTTGACGAACTGCTTCGATTCCTTGCTGTCTATAAAGACAAGTATGCTCCTGACTTCATTCCAAAGCCAAAAGAAGAAGGTCGACCAGAGCGTCGAGGAGGCGACAGGGGTGATCGGGGCGACAGAGGAGGACGTGAGCGTCCACCAAGAGACCGTGGTTCAGACCGGGGTTCAGACCGTGGTTCTGCACGCGAAGAGAGCGGCCCTGCAGCACGAGAAGAGAGCAATGC